>CAXIDO010000127.1:0-6633 GCA_964022745.1 uncultured Methyloligella sp.
CAAATGCAATAATTTAACAATTTTATATAGCGATTTTCCAAGGCATGTAAATGGAGAGCTCAATATAAAATTTTTTATTGAAGAGGCCAAAATCAAATATTGAATAATTTTCTAACCAAATTCTGAGTAAAAAATATCAATATCTCGTTGAATTATACCCATAACTTTCTAGAAAACTTTAGTGTGGAGGCTCGCAATGAAGACAAACAGTGAAAAAGAAGGGGAAGCCACAAACAATCAACCAGAAGTGGCTGATATGACAGAAGCAGATACCAACCAAGAAGCAAATGATATTGAATACACCGCAAGCTTACTAAAACAATTAAAAATGATAGCAGACCATTCAGGTCACAGAATGCTATATCACTTAATCAATATGGCCGAAATGGAAGCAAATTCGATTTTACAAGAAAAAGAAAAGAATAGAGTTGGATGCCAAGAGGTCCAAGATAAAGTTCATCAATAAGTCAGGCATAAATAATCTCAAGTTGTAGATCAGTTTTGTTTCATGGATAATTTTTGTTGCCCATGATGTTCCAGGTGGCCCTCAAGGTCCAGCTCAAGTAAAACAATCTGTAATTCTTTCATAGAGCATTTCAGTAATCTAACCAATACATCCCGCTCTATGGGGGTTGGTCCTAGCATTTCTAATACTTGCTTTTTTAAATCACCAGTCTCCTTTTGAATATCAACATGAGATGTTCGGGGTTTAAGGGCACTCTCATTTGTTTCCTTGATCAAATTTCGCTCAAATTCTTCTCCAAAACCATACGGTGAGAAATTATTCGTTTCAGAATTCAACTGTGGTTGAAGAGCTTCAATGACATCTTTTACTGATGTGATCAGCGTGGCACCATTTTGTATAAGTTTATTAGTTCCTGTTGCACGCGGATCAAGCGGGTGCCCAGGGACCGCAAAAACTTCTCGTCCCTGTTCGCTCGCAAATCGAGCCGTTGTTAAAGACCCTGATCGCATTGCAGCTTCCACAACAATCGTACCGTGAGAAATACCCGAAATTAACCGATTGCGCCGAGGAAAATCTTTTGCCTTGGCATAAACTCCAAGCGGTCTTTCCGAAATGAGAAGGCCTTCAGAAGCAATCCTGTGATAAATTTCTTCATTCTGTTGCGGATAAATATGATCGAGACCACCACCTAAAACCGCAACAGTACCATAAGGAAGTGAGGCGCTGTGAGCGGCAGCATCAATTCCTCGAGCCAAACCAGACACAACAACAAATCCCTGTTCGCCAAGTCCTTGTGCTATCTGACCAGCGAATTTCAATCCGGCACCAGAAGCATTTCTTGAACCAACGATACCAACACTTGGCCGGCGCCCAAGTTCTTCATGCCCTTTGATATAAAGTAAAGGGGGGGCACTATCGATGGATTGTAGCCACTGTGGATAAGCCTTTTCCCCAAGCGCAACAATAGAAGCGTTGAACTTCTCAGCCATCTCAAGTTCTCGTAATGCAGCGTCCCTGGAACTAATTTTAAATGGTTTCCCATTAAACGCCCGCCCTTCAAGGGCAGAAAGAGCAGAAGAGGCGCTGCCAAATTGATTGATTAAATCGCGAAAAGTTATGGGCCCTATATTGGGAGATCTTATAAGCCGCAGCCAATCCGTTCGTTGTTCGTGACTAAGTGTCTGCACACTTAACGGCACAGTTGATTGAAACAAATCAGCTTGTTTGTTTTTGACCAATTTTATCTTCCTCACCTGCGATCAATCGTTCAATGTTACTACGATGCCGGATTAGAACCAAAATAGACATAACAAAAAGTGTTGTCGCGATAATTTCTTCCGTCATAAAAAAAGTAATAAGTGGGGTGAGGAGGCAAGCAACAAGCGCCGAGAGAGAGGAATAGCGAAAGATCACAGCCATAAGTAGCCATATGACAATAAAACTAAGACCAGATGGCCAGAAAAATCCAAACGCGACACCAATATAAGTGGCAACCCCCTTACCACCTTTAAATCTAAGCCAGATCGGAAACATGTGGCCGATTAATGCCATGAAACCAGCAATGATCCCGAAAGGTATCAAATCATAATAATTGGAGATAAGAAGAGTTGGTAGAAAACCTTTTAAAATGTCTGCGGCTAAAGTGAGGACTGCTAATGGTTTTTTGCCGGTCCGCAAAACATTTGTAGCGCCAATATTCCCGGACCCGATATCACGAACGTCTCCCATACCGGCAAGCTTTGTGATGATCAGTCCAAAAGGAATTGATCCAAATAAATACCCAACAAAAGCCGAAAAGCATAAAATAACAAACCAATGATCCATCAATCGTCCCCCTAATTGATTGCTAGCAAACAAAGATAATCTGAGAAAGGCATGAAGGAAAAGGAAAATTTTATTTAAGATGGTGATAAGTGTTAATTAGGCCGCTGATTGTACATCAAAGTGCAAGTCTTCATAGGGAATCAGGCGCTGTCTTAGAATGACAGCTCTTTAACTACTTGGCGGCGCTAGTTTCTCAGTTATGTTTTCAAATTCTTCACGCAGTTCTTTATTCTTAAAGACTTGGTCAAATCCAGGAGCTTCAAGCATTTGAAGGGCTTTGAAAGAAGATTTCGCATCATCTATTAACGCACGGAGTTGAAAGCTCGCTTCAACTGTTGAATATGTATTGTCGGCAATTCGAAGATCTCGTTTGCTACGAGCCCGTGCTCTGACGAGTTGTGAGCGTTGGGTTTGCAAATAATCTCGATAAAAAATAGCAACACGTTCTGAAAACGCTTGTGCTTTTAAATTTGCATTTAGCACACGCACTTGATCGTCTCTATTCCGACCACGCAGTAATTTGCGAGTCTCTGCGCGCGCGCGCCTGATGTCCTTAAGAACAGCAGCCATGCGCTTCATATAAACTTTATCGATTTTCTCAATAACATGGTTCTGTGCATGAACAAGCATAGCAAAAAGCGCGGCGTGCATTGCAAAGTACCGACGCGACGTTTTAATTTCACCGTCCGCTTCGGTCATCAATTCAGCCAATCGTTCGTCAATTTTTCTAGACGCTTCAAAAGCGGCGACCATTTTAATCAGATCACCACCAAGAACAGATCCAAGAAGCAGTTCGAGTTGGTCACCCGTCACCTCAATACCAGAAGCAAAAAGAGCTGATTGAATTTCTAGCTTAGCTTTTGAGATTTCTTTTTTGTTTTCGAAAATGCGTTTGTTCAGGTCCGTGATTTCTTCATCAATAGAAGCAACCGTGTCACTTAATATTCCTGGAAGCAAAGCATCAGAGGGTGCAGAGAGCCGGCGCTCCCTAAGTTCTGTTATTTGATTTTCAATGGCATTAATACGTGCATTGGCGGCGTCAATTCGTTTTTGAATTGTGACTAAGGGAACGTCAGTTACAACATCAAGCGCTGCGTTGAGTAAATCTTGCACCTCCTTCATTCGGCTTTCTTTGGTTTCACTCCATAAAGGAGAGACAAGGAAATCACTTTCAGAAGGAAGTTTGTTAGCAGCGTGACGTTGAGTAGCTGTCTTCGAGAGAAGTTTTGATATAGCCTGGAATAATCGTTTGGCTTCCTTGTCTTCTTTTCCATTAAGGGAGCGTTTAACCAGAGGTGATTCTGTTTGTTTTTGTGTCTCAGTAATTAGTTCATTTTGTTCAGCTGCATATGCAGGAACTGTAAAACCAACACTTAAGCTGTAGATAACCACACTTGAGCTAAAGGCAACCACACTTGATTTGAGTGCAGTTTTGCGAAGGATGGATGCCATTTTAGAAAATTTATGGTCGCTCATTATTTGATTTCATCCCTCATTATCAAACAGTTTCAGAATAGGAAACTTGAAACAATCTAATTTAATATTAGTGTGCGTTCCTTCAGGTTGCAGCTATTTCCTAAATCGTTTTATCCCTGAGCGGTTCGCCCTCAAAGCACAAACGACTTATAGCCTTTTATCTCAAAAAACAATCTAGCTTATCCATACCATTGAGATGGGGCAATAATGAGAAGTGTCAAGTTATCTCATAAGATAAAAATTTAAATCGCTGTAAATACTGTAGATTTTCAAAAGTAAGAATTGTTAAAAGCATTATTTAAGCAACAATTCACAAACATCTAGGCTATAAATTGTTCAAATCATTTGCAGTTCGATACGAATCGAGAAAAATAGCCGTATAAGATTAAAACAACGAGAGCTTCAAACGCGCTTGAAGGATAAACTCTTTTAGGCAAGCTTAGCTAACAAGCAAGCAAAAAAGGCTTTAATTTTTTAGATTATAGGATAGAGCAGTGATTAAAGGATGTGAGCTCGCAGCAAGACTAGGTTGTGATTGGCAATCAGATGACCCTTTGATTATCCCGGAAGTTTGGGATGTTGCATCCGCACGAATTCTTGTTGAAGCCGGCTTTCCAACCCTAACAACATCCGCTGCAGCTTACGCTTGGGCACAAGGGTATCGCCCTGGTGAACGCGTTGGGCTTGAAGAGTTGCTCGTCGTTGCTGGTCGCATTATAAGAGATTGTCAAAAACCAATTGTAGCTGACCTTGAAGGCTGCTTTGATCGCTCCAATCAATATATCAAACGCGGCGTAATGGCGGCACTCACCATCGGTAGTAGGGGGGTAATCCTGGGAGATGGCGGTCGTGATGGTATGCACCAGATGCTTGGTGTAATGGAAGTGGCTAACCGCATCAAAAGTGCGCGAATGGCTGCAATGGAAGTTAAAAAAGAACTGGTGCTCGTTGCCAGAACCGATGCTGTGCACATGGGAGCTTTGGTCGCAAACCCATTTGAAGAAGCAATAAAAAGAGCAAATACCTTCCTAGATGCTGGTGCAGACTTAGTGCACGTCCCTGGCGTTCAGAATATTGATGTTGTCCAACAATTAAAATCTCAAATTAATGGGCCGGTAATGATTACCGTCAGCCATGGCAATGCCCCTTTGCTTACAGATTACAGGGAGGCTGGGATAACGGCGGTTTCATTAGGAACAGGCCTTATGCGCTCAGCCTTGAGTGATATGCGCAGAAAAGCAGAAAATCTGATGGCCACTGGTCAGTTCTGCCATTTGGATGAGGCAGTGTCTGAGAATGATATGTGTGACATTCTATGTGAAAAAGTGGGTGCCCTTACTAAAGTTGCGTCTATTTAAGAAGCTCGCAATTTTCCTTGCAAACATATTACACAAAATACATTTCACAATTGGAATGTTTGTTTGTACTCTTCATTCAATAATTGAAGGGATACAGAAATGTCGCAAAATATCACAAAACACATAAAAGATATGGTCACTGAAGCTAGAGCTCAGATTAATGAGGTCGAGCCCAATGAGGCAATCAGTCTCATTGATGACCAAGGGACCGTTATAGTAGACATAAGAGATGTAAGAGAGCGGCAAAGAGAAGGGTTCATAGAAGGGGCAATTCATGTGCCACGCGGCATGCTAGAATTTTGGATTGATCCTGATAGCCCTTACCACAAGCCTGTGTTTACCGAAGATAAACATTTTATCTTTCATTGCGCATCAGGCTGGCGCTCAGCTTTAGCCACAAAAACAGCAAGTGATATGGGACTAAAGCCTGTTTCCCATATCAAAGGCGGGTTTTCAGAATGGATCAAAGCCGGCGGCCCTGTAAGAAAAGAAGTAGGGTAACTGCCTCAAAACAGCGCGGATTACACGACGGTTTCTTTTGCGGATGCCTAGTAGCAACCTGAAGTGCCCCTAAAAAGCTCATGGAATAGCCGTGAGAGAAAAGAGACCGTCAAGGTACAAGAAGGAGTGACGCCTTTTCGGCGTCAGGACATGACGCCATAGGCGTCCGGCACGAGTGCCGCCTCTCGGAGGCCCAAGCGCCATAAGCGCTTGGAATAGCCGTGGGAGTGTAAAAAAGAAAGAGAGAAAGATATGGCTGTAGTAACTCCAATTTGTAATTTTGGCTGGCCAGCGCCAGACTTCACTCTAAAAGGTACTGATGGCAAGGACTATAATCTGTCCGACATCAAAGGCGAAAAAGCAACATTGGTCATGTTTATCTGCAACCATTGCCCATATGTAAAATCAATAATTGATCGCATTGTGAGAGACGTAAAAGAGTTGCAAGATATGGGCGTCGGTGTTGTCGCCATTTGCGCAAATGATGCCAATGAATATGAAGAAGACAGTTATGAAAATATGATCCAGTTTGCCAAGGATCACGGCTTTACCTTTCCATACCTACAAGATGAAACTCAACAAATCGCCAAAACTTATGATGCCGTATGTACGCCAGATTTTTTCGGTTTCGACCAAAATTTAGGATTGCAATATAGAGGCCGTCTTGACGAAAGCCGAAAAGAAGCGGCCCCAATTGATGTAAGAAGAGATCTTTTTGAGGCCATGAAAGAAGTGGTTGAGACCGGTAAGGGGCCTGAAGATCAAATTCCCTCAATGGGATGTTCCATAAAGTGGAAAACTGACGCATAAGTCTAAGTCGGGCGACCATAAAGAGATTAATAGTCAGGTCTTCTCAAAGAGATCTCAGACGTTTTGGTCTGTGTAGACATATGACATATGAATCTAAAAAAGAACCCTCTTGCTTAATCACGGCTCTTTATTGTTCTCAAAAGTGGTCATAAGACTGTTATAGAACAGTGTTAAGTCCTAGGCAGAACTCAGAGTTTT
>CAXIDO010000128.1:0-6627 GCA_964022745.1 uncultured Methyloligella sp.
GATTTGTCAGATCTTGGTCACCTATGTGCAGGCGGTGTTGTTTTCATGCTGTTGGTCGCGACCAAACGTGTTCTGTCGCAAAATGGCTATTATAAAGAAGAAGGCGCATCACCACCCGATTTGATGTCCTATCTAGATCTTGTTGCCCTTTCAACCATTTGCGATGTCGTGCCCCTCAAAGGCCTGAACAGAGCGTTCGTGGCAAAAGGCCTGCAAGTTATGCACAAACGCCATAATGTTGGACTCAGAGCTTTAGGAGACGCTGCAGGCTTAACCACGGCGCCCACTCCCTATCATCTTGGGTTTTTGCTAGGGCCTCGCATCAATGCCGGCGGGCGGATTGGCTCGTCAGAGCTCGGCGCAAAGCTATTATCTGAGCAAGATGATATTGAGGCAGACCGTATCGCCGCTTTGCTCAACAAGCTGAACGATGAACGCAAAGAAATGGAAAAGGTCACATTAGAGGAAGCCACAACGAGAGTAGGGGACCTCATTGATGAGAGCCCGGATATGCCGATTATTTTCACCGGCTCTAAAGACTGGCACAAGGGCTTGGTCGGTCTAGTGGCAAGCCGTTTAACCGAAAAGTTTCGCAGGCCCTCTTGTGTCCTCAGTATGGATGAAAAGTCAAAAACAGCCACAGGCTCACTGCGCTCAATTTCAAGCGTGGATATTGGCCGCGTTGTTCAAAAAGCCAAAGATGACGGGATGATCTTAAAAGGAGGCGGCCATGCCATGGCAGCAGGCCTCACCTTGGAAACTGAGAGATTAGCAGAAGTGGAAGCTTATTTCGCAGAGCAACTCGGCAACGCTGTGACTACTGAACGTGCCAAGATGGGACTTGATATAGATGGCGCCCTGACAGCCAATGGGGTTTCGCCTAATTTTATGGATCAATTAGAGCGGGCAGGCCCCTTTGGTGCCGGAAATCCAACGCCGCGCTTTGTGTTGCCCTCTCATCGAGTGAAGTTTTCCAAGGTGGTTGGTGACAATCACGTCAAATGCACATTGGAAGCAAGTGACCAATCTCGCATCAACGCCATTGCATTTCGTGTGGCAAACACAGAATTAGGTGAGTTGTTGCTTGACCGAGCAGGAGAACCATTGCATATAGTGGGACAGTTGCGACGCAACAGTTGGAATGGCCGTGAAACCATTGAATTAACAATTGAAGATGCCGCAAAGCCAGTGAAGTCGTTTTAATATTTACATTTTTACAAAGTGTAAAACTCAAAAAAATCATAAAAAAGTGGTCTTTTTGTAAAACAATGCTTGCAAAGCTGGTAAAACTTTTTTATAGCAGTTTCTTCAGATCTTTAAGCCCCCTTCGTCTAGTGGTTAGGACGCAAGATTTTCATTCTTGAAACAGGAGTTCGATTCTCCTAGGGGGTGCCACTTTTTAAAAGAGTGTGCCACTTTCAAAAAGCTGTTTAGCAGTTCTTTCCCAAATATTATAAAGTTTGTAATTTTACTCTTTTGGTAGAAATGGCCGTAGAGTTTCGCCATGTTCAGGGAAGAGTTCAAGGATCTCACGCTCGTTTGCGATTTCCCAATCACGATAATCAAAACCAGGGCTAACAGCTTCTCCAACCAATCCATAGTCTCCTGAGAGCAATTCACTGGCTTTCCAATACCCGCCAGCAACAGTTAGCTGTCGTTCATGGTTATCTCCCAAAAGCGTCTCATTCAACTCTCCATCAGGTGAAACTGTGATATAGCGCAACAGCCCGCCTCCTTCGTAAAAGTGAATAATCGGTGATTTATTTCGGTGAAGAAGACCATGTGGCTTTTCTTGGTCAAGCATATAGTGGATGGTTGTAAGAAGAGAACGTTTACCCCCCTCTCTGTCTGGACAGTCAATTTCTTCGGGTGAGCGAAACGTCTCTTTAAACCATCCCCCCTCCTCATGACGGATGAGACCGAGTTTTGAGATGATATCCTGACGACCCATTTTAAATTCCTTAAGTTTTGGATTAGGCTTCCTTGAAACACATTCACCTTATTAAATCTATTTCATGAGTGAAACACTAAAAAGCCTTTACACTCGAAAACCCATGCGTATAAATAAAAACTATACTAAAGGCTAGGAAGCCATCGTTTTAATCAGATTTTCAAGTTTGCATCCCATTTTTCAAATCAAAGAATTTCAGTCACATTAAGAAACGTTAAAAACAAGAAGAATGAATAAGGCGTAAAAGTGATATGGCAGGTCTCTTAAATAACATCGTCCCTTTCTTTGGTTTGATCATTTTAGGCTACATTGGTGGAAAAATTTTCAGGCATGAAGAAAACAGCCTGTTATGGCTCAACCGCTTCATTATTTATGCCGCTCTCCCACCATTGATTTTTCAAATCATAAGAAAAGCACCGCCAGAGGGCTTGCTAAATTTACCCTTCTTTATGGGCACAACCTTAAGCACCTTCATCATCTTCGCCTTAACAGCCATAACAATGCGATTGGTCTATCAAGCGTCTTTAACCAAAATGGGTATACAGGGCGCAGCAGCTAGCTATGGCAACATTGGTTACATTGGCCTACCACTTTGCCTTGGTGTGTTTGGAACAGAGGCAGCTATTCCTGCCATTCTTGTTTTTTGTTTTGATAACACGCTCCAATTTGTACTTGTTCCCCTTTTTAACGCGTTAGATAATGATGGACCTGTGAAAGTTATGGAGTTGATTAAAAAGATCTTTCTGAAGGTTTTTTTGCATCCGTTTCTTTTAGCCACCATGGCCGGAATTATTTTTCTTAGTGGCGATATTCCTATGCCAGTTCCCTTGGATAAGTTACTAACAATGTTAGAACGAGCAGCCGGGCCATGCGCTTTATTTGCGCTGGGTGTCACGGTGGCTCAACAACCAGCCCTAAGATTTAAGATGGAATTTTCAATCATTATTATCGCAAAAGTCATCATCCATCCAATCTTGACCTTCCTAATTCTGAGTTACATTGGTGGTTTCGATAAAACCTGGATGGGAGTGGCTATTTTGATGGCGGCGCTGCCAACGGCATCAAATGTGTTTGTGATGGCGTCTGATTACAAAACATATGTGGATGGAACATCAAATAGCATTTTGATTAGTACGGTTATTTCATTTGTTACAATTTCAGCACTACTGCTATTATTCCAACAAGACCTCATTCCCTTAAACCTATTTGCCAAATAGTTAGAGTAAAACAGTTTTTATGCTTTGAGAACTTCGTAACAACTTAAAATAGACTATAAAAGCATTCGCTTTTAAAGCAGAGAAACTCATGCAAAGATAAAAAAATATGATGGGATTGTGAACACAGTTTTCGTTCTCAAACTTGACCTATAGTCTCTAATATGGCACCAACTGAAAGCAATAAACCAAAACAAGTTACGGGTTTTATTAAAAATAATAGAGGGTGCCAATAAATGTCTGATCAAGTCCAGCAGCTGGCAAAGCATTGTCTAAACTATAGAGAGTCAAGTTCAGCACGGGCTAATTTCCAGCTTGTCACCACCGTAGCTTTATTCATCGGTTCCTGTTTGGCCATGTATCATAGTCTCGTCCATGTGGGATATTGGCTAACTATTCTTCTTGCCATTCCAACAGCTGGTTTAGTGTTACGTCTCTTTATCATTCAGCACGATTGTGGCCATGGTTCGTTCTACAGTAATAATAGTGCCAATGACTGGGTCGGCCGCTGTCTATCTGTTTTTACCATCACACCTTATGCCTATTGGCGCCGCCTTCATGCGCTTCATCACGCAGGATCTGCCAATTTAGATAAACGTGGTTACGGTGACATTGATACACTTACAGTCAAAGAATATAATGAACTGTCAAAATTGAAACGCCTTGGATACCGTATTTATCGCAATCCATTTTTCCTTATGCTTGTGGGAGGCCCCGTTCATTTTGCCATTTTACAAAGATGGCCACTGTCATTTTCAAAACCATCATTGCAAATGTGGGGCAGTGTAATGGGACTAAACCTTTCTATGGCAATCTTTTATGGGGCCATAATTTGGTATATTGGTTGGCTGCCGTTCTTAATGTTAGCGATACCTGTAGCATTGATCGCCAGTTCAATTGGAGTTTGGTTATTCTATATCCAGCATCAATTTGAAGACACGCATTGGGAAACAAGTCAGCACTGGGATCGTAAAACAGCAGCGCTTTATGGCAGCTCTTATTATGCTTTGCCTAAAATCCTTCAGTGGTTCACGGGTAATATTGGCATTCACCACGTTCATCATTTATGCAGCGCCATACCAAACTATCGCCTGCAGGAATGTGTTGATGATGAGCCTGAGTTGAAAAAGATAAATTATCTGACCATTCGTCAGAGCTTAAAATATGCGAACCTCTCTTTATGGGATGAGGAATTAAAGAAACTGGTTCCCTTCAAAGCAGTGGCCTCAGCATAATTGTTTTAGGCATATTAAGTAAGAGTTTTAGCTTTGGGGGAAAGTGTTATTTCTATCCCTCGTAATGACAATACTCATACTAAATTTGCAAGTTCCATAAAATTCAACTTACCTGTTAGACAGCCTAGTGAACAAAGATGTTTCACCCTGATCGAAGAGTATAGAAACCAATAATGCTGAAATCAGCGATAATCATGGTTTTAGGAATGCTTTGCATTCCACTAGGTGATGCAGCTGGAAAGCTGCTAAGTAATTTTCATTCAACAGAGCCATATTTCATCGCATGGAGCAGGTTTCTATTAGGGGCCAGCCTTCTATTAATTTTAATGGCCGGTAAAAACCTCAATTTAAAATTATTACTTGATTGGCGCATCTGGTTACGCGGGAGCTTTGTAACAGGCGGCATACTGTCAATTTTAACAGCGCTGTCAACAGAACCGATTTCAAATGTATTCGCCGCCTTTTTTATTGGTCCAATCGTTTCATATTTTGGCTCAGCTCTTTTCCTTGGAGAAGCCATCAATAAAAGCCGAACACTCTTATTATTCGTTGGTTTCTGCGGCGTACTAATGGTTGTGAAACCAGCGGTGAATTTGTCAGCTGGAATTGGCTTCGCTTTTTTAGCCGGCCTTTTTTATGGGTGCTTCTTAATATCAAGCAAGTGGCTGGCTGGACAAGCAAGCTCAAAACAACTTCTCTTATCTCAGTTACTAGTCGGCAGCCTGCTACTCACGCCTGTAGGTATGCAATCAATTCCAGAATTTAGCTTAGATATTGCTCTCCTAGTTCTTTTAAGTGCGGTAGCATCGGCTGTTGGTAATTTATTATTGATCATTGCCAATCAAAGAGAAGATGCCAGCAAACTTGCTCCTTTGATTTATACCCAGCTCTTGGCCGCAACTGCATATGGCATTTTTATATTTAATACCTATCCCGATAAATGGAGTTTACTGGGGCTATTCATCATATGTATCTCAGGCTTTGCAGCTTTTTTTATTACGAAAAAAACAAGCAAATAGATCCACATTACCTCTCTCAATTTGTCTTTAAAGGCCAAAGCATTCCACACGCCAATACTAAGCGGTACCAAGAGGGTGCCTAAAATTTAAGCAAAAACAGGGGCTTAAAAACTCAGAAATATGTTTTTTAGTACTTTTAGGTAGGGGATATGGCAACGCAACATTAACCTTTCACGGATTACCTTCAGAGTTGAGAGGGATAATTTGATTCTGCCATCAGAGCATAATCAACGTCGAAAGACAGTGGGGAAATTAAATGTTTAGTGCAATGAATAAAATCCGTTTGGCAACCAAACTGCCGGTTGTCATTACTGGGGCAGCTTTTGTTATGGCAATCGTGATTGGTAGCATCAGCTACTTCACAGCAAAACAAATGACTTATAATTTAATCGAGAAAAACTTTGCAGCAGTGCTTGAAGCAAAAACAGATGAGCTGAAAAATTATTTAGCAACGATTGAAGAAGATCTAAAGGTTGAAGCGACATCAAAAGAAACAATTAGCGCATTAAAAGCATTCGATGCGGCTTGGCAGACGGTAGAGGGGGATAAAACAAAGACTTTACAAGAAACATATATCGAAAAAAACCCGCATCCTCTAGGTCAAAAAGAAAAACTCATTTCTGCCAACGATGGAACGGCTTATGATGCAATACATAAATTCCATCATGGGAAATTTCGTAACTTACTGGAAAGTCGTGGATATTACGATATCTACCTGATTAATAAAAAAGGGGATTTAGTCTACTCAGTTTTCAAAGAACTTGATTATGCGACCAATCTGAACAACGGGAAATATAAAAATTCAGACTTAGGAAACGCATATCGTGCAGCAATGAAAGGCTCCGAAATTAGTTTCTTTGATTTCAAACCATATGCTCCGTCGCATGGAGCCCCCGCAAGTTTTATGTCTATCCCAATCATAGATAATGGCACCACAATCGGGGCGCTAGTTTTTCAAATGCCGATTGATCGGATCAACAAAGTCATGGCTAAAAGCACAGGTTTAGGTAAATCTGGTGAAGCAGTGATTGTTGGGTCTGATTTTCTACTGCGCAATGATTCAAAATTCTCTAAAGAAAATGACATTTTGAAAACAAGTGTCGATAACGAGGCAATAAGAAAAGCACTAGCAGGCAAAGAAGGCATAACCCAGTCAGATTCCTATAGAAATACCAATATGGAAATTGTGGCAGAGCCTTTCAAATATC
>CAXIDO010000129.1:0-6590 GCA_964022745.1 uncultured Methyloligella sp.
AAATCGCCAGATCAGATTTACGCTTCTATGCATAAATTGGTCTGGCGTTTTTTTTTGGGGGGGGATGAGCGGGAGATTTTATTTATTAAGTTCATCAAAAACTTCTTTAGCGATTTTTATGGCATGAATTGCTCTCGGAAAACCGGCATAAAGGCTCATTTGTAAGATAATCTCAATGATTTCTTCTTTGGTAAGGCCTACATTTAGCCCTGCCTTCATATGAACTTTTAATTCCGTTTCAGCGCCACCTAAAGTGATAAGAGACGCGATGGTCGCGATTTGTCTTTCTCTTAAACCTAAGGCTTCGCGGCAGTAAATATCACCAAAGGCATATTCTGTGATGAACTTGCTTAGGTCTGGTGATAGCTCGCTTATACCTTCCAATACATTTTTGCCTGTAGACCCATGGATTTTATTTAAAAGTGCATGACCTCTTTCGAAACGTTCATTCTCTTCTAAAAATTCATTGTCAGTTTTTTTCGTCATTTTCACTCAGCCTATCAATGTAGTGTTTATTCAGACTTTATCTTATTCATTCGTAAGAGAAAACTAGGTACAAGATAAAACTTAGCGCAAGAAAAAACCGGACTCTATTTCTAGAACCCGGTTCGAAAGTTTTTAATTTTAAGATCTGTATATTAGTTCATACGGTCTTTCAGTTCAGAGATTGATTGGTTAATCAATTCATCACCTTTTGAGCCTGTTGCTTGACCAGCTAGCAGAGTTTCAGAAGCTTTCACTGCTGCATCAATGGCAGCTGTTCTTACTTCTTCTACTGCTTTGGCTTCAGCTTGAACGATTTTTAGGTCAGCTGCTTTTGAGCGACGCTCTAATGTTTCTTCTAATTTTTCGCGCGTTTCTTTAGCAAAATTTTCGGATTCTTTTTTTGCTTGAGCAACAATGCTTTCTGCTTCTTGTTCCGCTTCTCTTGCTTTTCTTTGGTACTCGGCCAAAATGTGCTGAGCTTCTTCACGAAGTTTGCGTGCTTCATCCAACTCTTTTTGAATGTCAGCTGAGCGCTTATCTAAAGCTTCACCAATTAGGTCAGGTACTTTTTTCCAAACCAACAATGCTACGAAAGTGAAAAAGAATATAGACACCCAAGTGGATGGATCTGCGAAATTAAACATACTTTGCGACCTTTCTTAAGATCTAATTTTTGAACAATAGTTAAACCGTTTTTCTGGTTTTTTGCTTATTTTAAAGCTTGCTCAATATCTTGATCTGACGGTTTTTTTCCAACTAGCTTTTCAACAATTGTGGCTGTTGTTGCTTGTGCGATTTTGCTCACTTCACCAAAAGCTTCTTCTTTAGCTTTTGCAATGCGGTTCTCAGCACTTTCAGCTTTCTTACTAATTTTATCTTCTACAGCTTGTTGTTCAGCATCGATTTCAGCTTTTAGCTTAGCGCGGGTTTCTTCTGCGATACCGTTTGCTTTTTTCCTAGCTGTTGCTAGTGCTTCTTCGTAATTTGCAATCGCTTTGTCTGTTTCTTCTTTCAAGCGATTGGCTTCATCCATATCTCTTTGGATACGATCTTGGCGCTCTTCTAGTACTTCACCAATGCGTGGCAATGCCATACGAGAAATTACAACGTATAAAATGATGAAGGTAATGGCGAGCCAAACAAGTTGAGCTTCAAATTTTGAGCTGTCAAATGGCGGGAACACCGCTTTATGGCCATCTGCCGGGACTTCAGTGTGAGTAGTATTGTTATGTTCTGCCACGGTCACTATCCTAAGCTTGTCACTAGACACTGCCATTTTACTTAAAATCAGTAACTGGCATATCTAAGTATCTTTAGATTAACACGATTTACGTGTTTGACTGCCTCTCGATTTTTCGAGGGCATTTAAGAATTCTTGTCTTTGTTTTTTACAGAATGATCTCGGTATTTAATGAATAAGATAAACACTCGATTAATACTGTTTCAGCACAAAGTCGCTGTTCGATTTTTTTAGATCGTAAAAATAAAACAACTGAAGCTTTAGGAATTTCCCCAAAGCTTCAGTTGGAATTTTTTGGCTTAGCCGTATAGCGCTAGGAACGCGATAACAAGCGAGAAAATGCCAAGTGCTTCAGTCAACGCAAAACCAAGCAATAGGTTTGTAAATTGACCTGGAGCTGCTGAAGGGTTGCGTAGTGCACCAGCAAGATAGTTACCAAAGATCAAACCAAGACCAATACCTGCGCCGCCCATACCGAGACACGCAATACCAGCACCAATAAATCTAGCTGCTTCAACTTCCATTTTAGGCTCCTTTAGTTTCGAAATAGCTGTAATTCGTTAAAATTAAATTCGTTCTCAAGAACATTTCATCTATTTTTCACTTAGCTGAAATGCCCTAAACTTTTAAAAATTTAGTGCGACGGGTGCATAGCATCCCGAAGATAAATGCAGGTTAGCGTTGCAAACACAAACGCTTGCAAGAACGCAACCAAAAACTCAAGTGCGGTTAATGCCACACCAATTGCAAAAGGCATGACAGTTGCCAACACACCTAATGTTCCTAACGATCCAAGACTGATGATAAAACCAGCAAACACTTTCATTGCCACGTGACCCGCCAACATGTTCGCGAATAAACGAAGAGATAGACTAATAGGACGTGATAGGAAAGAGATTACTTCAATTGGCACCAAGATTGGCAACAATACGACAGGTACATCAGGAATAAATAATTTTAAAAATCCAAATCCGTGCTTAAAGAAGCCGTAACCAACTACAACTGTCATAACGAGCATGGCTAGTGCAAAGGTTATGATGATGTGACTAGTGACGGTGAAAGCATGTGGAACTGGAATAATGCCAAATAGATCTGTTGGTAATAAACCGATTACGTTACAGAAAAGGACAAAGATAAAGAGGGTGAATACGAGGGGGAAGAATTTCATTCCTTCAGACCCCAGAATTTGACGAACGAGATTTGCGATAAATTCATACATCATTTCAGCAACTGATTGCCAGCGACCTGGTACCAGAGCTCTACCGCGCATGCTAAAGATAAGGAAAGCTGCGCTCAAACCAACAGCCAGCACCATATACAGTGTTGAATTGGTAAATGAGGCATCAATACCAAAAAATTCCATTGGAAATAACGTCTTAATTTCAAACTGGTGAATTGGGTCTAAGCCGCCTTGTTCACTTGCCACGTTGCATCTCCATCTCTGTGCTTCAGATGCCCACTAAGCATCCAAACTTTAGTTGTGCTTCAGATGCCCACTAAGCATCCGCAATATATTCTTCAGTTATCTCTTAAGTATGGCTTCAGTTTCCTACTAGAAACTGTAAACTAACTTCCACAAAAACAACTGCATCTTTAATTTGTGCCTCAGGTGCGTAATTGCCACTGAGATTTACTGGCCTTGATCTTTTTCGTTTATAGATCCGGGCTCTTGCTCTTTTTTAGCTAGTCGCAAGACATTATTAACACCAGCGCCAAAGCCAAATAGCATAAATAGAATGAGCCATAACGGCTTAGTATCAAACCATGTATCAAATTGCCATCCTAAAAATGCACCAACAAGAACTGCAACCACAAATTCAGTACCCATCCGCATAGCTTTACCTATAGCGTTCCCATCCTGTCCAGGCGATTTATTGGCCTGATCTTTATGGATGGTATCCATCTGATCCTTCAGCTGACCAAATCTATCCTCAAGGGTTTTGTCTCCCTTTACGGTGCTTTTTTCATCTTGGTCAGATGGAGATGGCATTGATACCTCATTTTCAGGTCTTTGATCATGTCTGATCACAGCTCCCTCAGCGGGCTGGACCATAGTCTTGCCATTTTCTGCTGTCAAGCGCTCGACCCTGCTTTTAGGTGATTTGTCGCGATTTAATTTTCGAATTTTACAAATATTTTGTTTTTCAGGTAAAATACACGCCTTTTAGGTAATTTATTGATTTTTTAGCCTTCGAAGAAAGCTAAAAAATCTGGTTTTCGGCGCTTTCAGGATATATTGCGATTTTAAGGGGCTTTTGCCTCAATTGCGAGGGCGTGAATTTTTCCTTTTAGCTCTTCAGCTAAAATTTTATTGATTGTTTGATGAATTTGTAGCCTGGATTTCTCAGCGAAATCACTTGAGGTAACTTTAACTCGGAAATGACTCTCTCCTGTTCCAGGCGAACCCGCATGTCCAGAATGTAGATGGCTTTCATTAATCACTTCTAAAGACGTTGGCGCCAGGGCTTTTTCTAATTTACGAGTAATAATATCGACAACGGTGTGTTGTTCTGATTGATTGGCTGACATTTTCTCTTTCCTAAGCTCTTGGGTCTAAACTATTACGCTTAAATTTTGAGGCATATTGTTTTTATGAGTTCAAACTTCAAAAAAATAAGTTTTGTTTCGTTCTTTTGTTTTCGGATCAGTAAAATTAAGCTATAGTGCGACGCCCTTTGAGACTGAAATTACCCAGATATGTGGTAAAATAATCTCGAATGATAAAGTTTAATTCTTAATTCCTGTTCACAGGTCATACCCACGGTTCATATTTGCGAACCGTATTTACGGACCATGGGTTTTTCGTTTGTGAACTAGATAACACACTATTTGAAAATGATCACTGTTAGAACTGATCTACTGATTTTTGGCTGAGGCAATTGCTTCAGTAGCTGTAAAGACTATGATTGAGTGCAGCCCCAACGACTAAAATTTTGAGCGCTCTTTAATCTTTCTCAAGCTCTTTGACTAGTATCAAGCCCTTTGTTAGGTGCGAAGCTCCGGGTTTAGCATCAAGCTCTGGTCAAAGTTATTTTTTATTAAGTTGGTTCTTGCTTTTTTGACAAATAGAAACTTTAGGCAAGAAAATTTTAGACAACCAGATATATAGGTTTTTATGAAACTCACATCTAAATATTTTGATTCTATTCGTGTTAAGCCTGAAGATGACCGCTCTCGACAGGAAGAAGGCGCTAAGTGTAACTGGCGCAGTTGCGAGAGACCTGGCAAATTTCCTGCGCCGAAAGGACGTGATAAGGAAGGTGAATATTACCTCTTTTGCCAGCATCATGTACGCGAATATAATAAGAAATATAATTATTTCGTTGGCATGGATGCTGATGATATTGTCGATTATCAAAAAGAGAATGCAACTGGACATCGCCCTACCTGGGCCTTCAAAGAGAAAGAAGCTCTCAAGAAGGGTCAACGCTCTATCCATGATCCACTAAACTTCATTGAGGAAGATGAAGCAGATACTGCACCCAAGACCGCTGGTGGCCGACGCCTTCGCAATATGGAGCGTAAATCTCTTGATGATCTTGGCTTACCAGCAAGTGCCTCTAAAGATGATATCAAGACCCGCTACAAAGAACTTGTCAAAAGGCATCACCCTGACTTGAATGGGGGGGATCGCAATTCTGAAGAAAAACTAGCTGAAGTGATCAATGCTTATAACTATTTGAAAAAAGTTGGGATGGTTTAAGTAAAACCTTATCTCAACTTTTGATTGGCTTTTCCTTATCTCATTGTGAAAGTACTTTCTCTGTAAAATTAAGCTCAAAGAGTTGATAATTTTCTGTAGAGTGATCTATAAATATAGATATTTTGAAGAAATAAAAATTTAAGAAGCTAGGGTTTCAACCCTAAATGGTTAGCTCAAGAAATGGACTTTTGTTAAATGACCGCTATGAATATCCCTGCTGAAGAAATGATGCCTGATAGTGAAGTTTCAGTTGAAGACCTTTTTGGTTTTAAAAGCAATCTAAAGGTACCGGCTTTTCGCGAACCAAATACACATGTTCCGGAAGTTGATGAAGATTATCTTTTTAACCGCGAAGTGACACTCGCTATTTTAGCTGGCTTTAAACATAACCGCCGCGTCATGGTTCAGGGATATCACGGCACAGGTAAGTCTACTCATATTGAACAAGTTGCCGCACGCTTAAACTGGCCTTGTGTACGGGTTAATCTTGATAGTCATGTAAGCCGGATTGACTTGGTTGGTAAAGACGCGATTGTCTTGAAAGATGGCAAGCAAATTACAGAATTTAAAGAAGGCATTTTGCCTTATGCATTGCAATCAAATACCGCTCTGGTGTTTGATGAGTATGACGCGGGCCGGGCTGATGTGATGTTTGTTATTCAACGGGTTTTAGAAGTTTCCGGTAAGCTCACCTTGCTTGACCAAAGCAAGGTTATTCGTCCGCATCCAGCATTTCGTTTGTTTGCGACAACTAATACCATTGGTCTTGGTGATACCTCTGGTCTTTATCATGGCACGCAACAAATTAACCAAGGCCAAATGGATCGTTGGTCTATCGTTGCCAGTCTTAACTATTTGCCGCACGATGATGAAGTTGAGATTGTAAAGTCCAAAGTCAAAGATCTCGCTTCGACTGAAACTGGTTCAGATGATATTTCCAAAATGGTTAGAGTGGCTGATTTAACAAGAAGTGCGCTCATGAATGGCGACCTTTCAACAGTGATGAGCCCTCGGACGGTGATTACATGGGCTGAAAACGCAGCTATTTTTGAAGATATTGGCGTTGCCTTCCAACTTAGCTTTTTGAATAAATGTGATGAGCTTGAGAAAGGCCTTGTTGCTGAATTTTATCAGAGATGTTTTGATGAAGACCTTCCGCAA
>CAXIDO010000130.1:0-6586 GCA_964022745.1 uncultured Methyloligella sp.
TGGGTTGATTATGAAATTCTAAGCTCTGCTAGAATGGAAAAGTCACGTCATGCTTCAATTTTACTTGTTATTGAAGCGACTTTAAATGCTTTAGAAAAACGTTAGGTTATACTATAATAATAAAAAAATTTTTATGTGATTTTTTGCTTTTATAGATGAAAAATTAAAGAAATAAATTTCGAAGGCTCCAAAATCATTTAAGTAAAGGAGACGAGTTCAAGTGATTTAAGAGCACCTTTGTAGCTATTGGGAGGTAGTGCACAAATGGTTGTTGAATATAATATTATTTTAATTATTTTATCAATTCTAGTTGCCATTATGGGGTCTTTCACTGGTTTAATTTTAACCTCGGGCACAAGCTGGCTAATTGATTATTCACCGAAATTGCAAATTTTAAAAGGGGCTATAGCCATTGGTGGATCTATCTGGTCGATGCACTTTATTGGCATGTTGGCATTTAAGCTGCCCATAATTATTCATTATGATGTTTTGCTCACGATTGTTTCAGCTTTTACAGCGATGATTATGACGGGCCTTGGGCTTTATATTTGCAATTATGTTTCTGCAAATAGGTGGGGCTTAATCATTGGTGGTTTGTTTATGGGGCTTGGTATTACCTCAATGCATTTTACAGGAATGAGTGCTATTCGAGGAAATTGTATTATCAGCTATTCTTCAGTTGGTATTTTCTTGTCTGTTCTCATTGCCGTTGTTGTTTCAGCCGGCGCCTTAAAATTTGCTTTTCGAGAAAAAGCAATGAAAGAGATATCAATAGCTGCTGTTGTTTTGGGAATTTCAATTTCTTCAATGCATTATGTAGGTATGTTTTCTACGAGTTTTATTTTAAAAGACGACGCTACAGATTTGGTGCAAAGCCCTGTTTTTTCTTCTGATATTATGGGGGTCGCGGTTGCTTTGACTTCTTTTTTCTTTTGCGGATTATTTCTTTTAATGGCGTTACCTGAAAAGAGCCTTGATGAACAACAACACTTAAACTCTTTTGCTGAAAATGATAGCAGTGGGTTTAATCACTTTAGTAAGAAAAAAGAGATGAAACGTATTCCTGTTAAAAAGAACGGGGCGACTGTTTACCTCCATCCAACCAATATCACCCATGTTGCTGCTGATGGGCATTATACTGTGATTAATGATTTAAATGATGAATATTATTGTGACCATTCAATTTCTAAAATTGAAAAGAAAGTCGCTGGTGCCGGGATTGTTCGCTGTCATCGAAGTTTCCTTGTCAATCTCAATCACGTGAAAGCGATTATAAAGGACGGTGACCGTGGCTTTTTGTTAATGGGGCAACCAACAGAGACAGAAGTTCCTGTTAGTCGAAGTAAATTGGAAATCATTACACAGATGCTAGAGAAAGTTGATCTGGAGAAATCATATACCTAAGGTGGTACGCAGTCCGTTTTATTGTTCTATATATTAGAAACAAAATTTGCCTTACAAGAAGGGTGATTAGCGTAGCTCAGTGCTACGCTTTTTTATTGTAAAGCCGAGTGTTTTGATTTTTGTTCATTACCCTATCTTAAAGAAGCTAAGGTTCCCTTTTTTATATAGTTATTCTCTTGCATTGAACTTAGTATTAGAAGATTCCCCCCTATCTTTAAAAGAAAGCTATTTGGCGGCTTTTCACTAATGGTTCTCACGTCATCATTTCGTAATCTATGTTGTAAATCTCATTTTTCGTGCTGCATGAATGGTTTTCAAGATTTTTAGGGCCTGTTCATGATTTGTCATTTGAGGCGCTGTCTTCCCACGATTTAACCTCCTCTTAATCAGAAGGTTTTTCTGATGTTTTTTGCACATGAATAAAAATAAAAAAAATCAATAAACATAAATTAGCACGCGAAACATCTTTGAAATTCTGCACTGATTCATATTCACACTTAAATGGAAGGGAGGTTCCATCGTGATTCCAGGATCATTTGAATACCATCGCCCCCAATCAAAAGCTGAAGCGTTTTCGCTATTAGAAAAATTTGGAGATGAAGGGCGTATTTTAGCTGGTGGTCATAGCTTGATTCCCATGATGAAGCTACGTATGGCGGTGCCAGAGAATATTATAGATATCCAAAGCCTAGCTGATTTAAAAGGAATTTCCATTTCCTCTAATACTATAGAAATTGGCGCTCTTACAACACAGTATGAGATTATACATTCTAAAGAATTAGAAGCTGTTTGTCCTATCCTAAAAGAAGCTGCTTTATTAATAGCAGACCCCCAAATTAGATATTGTGGAACCATCGGTGGTAATGTTGCCAACGGTGATCCTGGCAATGATATGCCAGCACTTATGCAGTGTCTCAATGCAAAATATATCATGGAAAATGCTTCTGGAGAACGTGAAGTCTCTGCCAGAGAGTTTTATCACGCTGCATATTTTACAGCATTAGAAGAAGGCGAGATTGTTACGAAAATTTCAATTCCCGTACCTGCTAGTTCTTCAGGTTATGCATATGAAAAAATGAAGCGAAAAGTTGGAGACTATGCAACTGCCGCATCTGCAGTACTCCTAACATTGAATGGTAATGAATGCATCTCAGCTTCCATAGCGCTTACCAATGTTGCCGATATTCCTCTTTTTGCCGAAGAAGCATCTTCAATGCTTATCGGAGCACCTCTAGGGAACCGGGGGGCTAATGCTGAAGACGTTATTAACAAAGCAATTGAAAGTTTAGAGGCGATTTGTGAGCCGGCTTCGGATGCTCGTGGGTCTGCGGAATATAGAACGAAAATGGCTGGGCAAATGACAAGGCAGGCTATTAATTCGGCTCTTAGTCGCGCTCAATCTTAGGGGAAGAAAATGAAAAAAGATATAAATCTTACCATTAATGGCAGGGAAGTAAGCGTTCAGGCCGAGCCACGTACTTTATTAATACATCTGTTGAGAGATGACCTTGATATTACAGGTCCGCATATTGGTTGTGACACCACTCATTGCGGAGCATGCACTGTAGATGTTGATGGTCGCTCAGTAAAGGCCTGCACCTTTTTTGCAGCTCAGGTTGATGGAGCGAATATCACGACAATTGAAGGTATTGCCGATGATGATGGCACACTTCATGCCATTCAAGCAGCGTTTATGGAAAAACATGGGCTTCAGTGCGGCTTTTGTACACCAGGAATGATTACGCGTGCTTATCGATTACTTAAGGAAAACCCAAACCCGACTGAAGAAGAAATCCGTTGGGGTATTTCGGGTAACCTGTGCCGTTGTACTGGTTATCAGAATATCGTTCTTGCAATCCGTCATGCTGCGGAAACTATAAATGCCAAGGAGGCAGCAGAATGAATATCGAAGTAACAAAAGAAGAAAGAGAAGCTGCTTTAGAAGGTATTGGTTGTTCTCGAAAAAGAGTAGAAGATGTTCGCTTTACTCAAGGTGCTGGTAATTATGTTGATGATATTAAGTTGCCAGGTATGGTCTATGGTGACTTTGTTCGAAGCACTGTTCCGCATGGCCGAATTAAAAACATTAACAAAGAAGCCGCTTTAGCATTACCAGGTGTGATTGCTGTTATTACAGCTGAAGACTTAATTCCTTTAAACTTACATTACATGCCAACTCTAGCTGGTGACGTTCAAGCTGTTTTAGCTCATGAAAAGGTACTTTTTCAGGAACAAGAAGTTGCTTTCGTTGTAGCTGAGACCAGGTACATTGCAGCTGATGCAATTGAATTAGTTGAAATTGAATATGAAGACCTGCCTCCTTTAATTGATCCATTTAAAGCTTTGGATGCTGATGCTCCAGTCTTACGTGAAGATATTAAAGATCAAAAAGAAGGTGCTCACGGTGCACGTAAACACCATAACCATATTTTCAATTGGCAGGTTGGTGATAAAGAAAGTACAGACAGTGCCTTTGATACATCAGAAGTATCAGTAAAAGAAATGCTTACTTATCATCGGGTTCACCCTTGTCCATTAGAGACAGCTAGTTCACTGGCATATATGGATAAAATTAAAGGTGAGCTTACTCTATGGGGAACGTTTCAAGCACCTCATGTCGTGAGAACGGTAGCAGCTTTGCTTACTCCAATCCCTGAACACAAAATCCGCGTAATTGCTCCAGACATTGGTGGTGGTTTTGGTGGTAAAGTTGGTATTTACCCAGGCTATGTTTTATCTGTAGTTGCTTCAATTGTTACCGGCCTTCCAGTTAAATGGGTTGAAGACCGTATTGAAAATTTAGCAACGACTGCTTTTGCTCGTGACTATCATATGACGGGCGAATTGGCTGCGACGAAAGATGGTAAGATTACAGCGCTGCGTTGTCATGTGCTAGCTGACCATGGTGCTTTTGATGCTTGTGCTGATCCTTCTAAGTTTCCAGCTGGCATGTTCCACATTTGCACAGGGTCTTATGACATTCCAACGGCTCATGTTTCTGTAGATGGCGTTTACACGAACAAGGCCCCTGGTGGTGTATCCTATCGTTGTTCTTTCCGTGTTACGGAAGCAGCTTATATGATTGAAAGGATGATTGATGTTTTAGCTCAGAAGCTAAAAATGGATCCTGCAGAATTAAGGTTGAAAAACTTTATTCAACCAGAGCAATTTCCATATAACTCAGCCCTAGGATGGGAATATGATAGTGGTAACTATCCTGTTGCGATGAACAAGGCTCTTCAGGCGGTTGGATATGATCAATTAAGAGCTGAGCAAGCCCAAAAAGCAGAAGCCTTTAAAAATGGAACAGGTAGAGATTTACTTGGCATAGGTATCTCTTTCTTTACAGAGGTTGTTGGTGCTGGTCCTTCTAAAAATTGTGACATTCTTGGAATTGGTATGTTTGATTCTTGTGAAATTCGTATTCACCCAACGGGTGACGCGATTGCTCGCTTGGGTACGAAATCTCAAGGTCAGGGACATGAAACAACATACGCACAAATCCTTTCAAGTGAAATTGGTATTCCAGCTTCTGGAATAACGATTGAAGAAGGTGATACTGATACAGCACCATATGGTCTTGGTACCTATGGTTCTAGATCGACACCTGTTGCTGGTGCAGCTTGTGCTAAAGCGGCTCAAAAAATCAAAGAAAAGTCGAAAAAAATAGCGGCTCATTTGCTTGAAGTTTCTGAACATGATTTGGAATGGGATGTTGACCGTTTTCTAGTCAAAGGAAACCCAGACAAATCGGCAGACATGAAAGCAATTGCGTGGGCTGCCTATAACAATGTTCCTGATGGTATGGAAATGGGATTGGAGGCTGTAAATTATTATGACCCTCCTAACTTCACTTTCCCATTTGGTGCTTATATCTGCGTTGCCGATATTAATGTTGATACTGGCTTAACCAAGATACGTAAATTTTATGCATTAGATGATTGTGGCACACGTATTAATCCTATGATTATTGATGGACAAGTTCATGGTGGTCTTACGGAAGCATTTGCCATCGCAATGGGTCAGCTCATTGATTATGACGAGCATGGTAATGTGAAGGGCGCTAGCCTTATGGATTACTTCTTACCAACCGCAGTTGAAACCCCGACATGGGAAACAGATTACACTGTAACACCAAGTCCGCATCACCCTATTGGTGCAAAGGGTGTTGGTGAGAGCCCTAACGTTGGTGGCGTGCCAGCATTTTCTAACGCCATTAATGATGCCTTTAGAGCTTTTGGAGGTATTCATACTCAAATGCCTCATACGGCTCCAAATGTTTGGGCATATGCAAAGCAACTTGGTTTGCAAAGATAAGCTTTAATTTTAACGCTTTTTTCGACCTCCGGTTATTCGAACTTTTTTAAATAACCGGAGGCACAAATGAGTTTCCATGAAACAAAATACTGAAATACAAGCTGATTTAGCTTCGACAGGATATATTGCAGATAAGTCGCTTGTTATGGCGATTAAGATGATGAATATTCTTAAACGACCTTTATTACTTGAGGGAGATGCTGGAGTTGGTAAAACTCACTTAGCTAAGAGTATTGCACAAGCCAATAAAAGCGAATTGCTTCGTTTGCAATGTTATGAAGGGCTTGATAGTGCCTCGGCAATTTATGAATGGAATTATCAAAAGCAACTTCTATCAGCTAAATTATTAGAAGACAGTGATCTTGATACTAAGCAAAAACAAGATCATATCTTTAGTGAAGAGTTTCTCTTACAAAGACCACTTCTTAAAGCCATTCAATCAACTGAGCAATCAGTTTTATTGATTGATGAAATTGATCGTGCTGATGAAGAATTTGAAGCTTTCCTACTTGAAGTTTTATCCGACTATGAAATTTCTATTCCTGAGCTTGGTACTGTAAAGGCCAAATCAATTCCTATCGTTATTTTAACTTCGAATGGAACGCGTGAGCTATCTGATGCTTTGCGCCGGCGGTGCCTTTTTCATTATCTTGATTATCCAGATGAGACAACAGAGATTAGAATTCTGCAATCTCATATAAAAGAGATTGATATCAATTTGGCATCACAGATTGTTCGGTTTGTGCAAAAGCTACGTCTTGAAGATATTGAAAAAAAGCCAGGAATTGCTGAGACAATTGATTGGGCTGGAGTTCTATTAGGATTAGAAGTATCTGATCTGAAACAAGATTCTGAGCAACTCTAT
>CAXIDO010000131.1:0-6545 GCA_964022745.1 uncultured Methyloligella sp.
TCGAGCATATTTTTTCTAAAAAATGTAACTTCTTCTTTAGAGAGAGTCTGGGCTTGATAAGAAACCAGAAGCGTAATAGCTGAAACGGCTAAAATCAGTGGAACAGTTGCTAATAAAAGAATTTTTTGTCTTAAATTCATAATGTTACTTGACGACTTCTCTTAATAGTTAAAGACTACTACGGTGCTGAATAACATATCATTCCCCACCCCTTATATCTCTAGGTATTAATTGGTATACGACTTACTCAGTTAATGTTACTCGTGCAAATTTTAGTTATTTTTCTACCTGATGATACGAATTATGCTCTATCATGAGTGTTGATAATACTAGGCCCTATGTCTTTAGTATAGTTTTTTTGATCAGATTCTTTTTTAAGGATTAAGAAAAAATTTTAAAAAGATGAAACTATAATCACCTATTCAAATTAATATCTGGGGAGATTTCATATGAAACGTCGTGATTTTATTAAAAAGGCCAGTGCTGGTGTCGCAGCTGGTGCTGTCGGCCTTAGTGCCGCTGGAACTTTATCAACTCCTGCTCTTGCTAAGGGCAAACGTAAATGGATTTGTGTTTCTGCATTCGGCAAAGCAGGTTTGCTCGGTCAAGCCCTAGCAGAATTTGCAAAATATGTTGACACGGCTTCTGATGGTCGTTTGAAAATTAAAGTCTATCATGCTGGTGAGTTGGTAAAGCCTTTTGAAGCTATGGATGCAGTTCAAGCTGGTACGGCTCAAATGGGTTATGGTGCTTCATATTATTGGGCAGGTAAATCTGACTCTATTTCTTTTGTTTCTGCGATGCCTTATGGCCTGACCGCACAAGAGCAAAATGCCTGGTGCTATTATGGTGGCGGTATCGAAATGGCTGACAAAGCTGCTTATAATCCGCTTGGTTTGAAATTTCTTCCACTTGGAAATACGGGTAACCAAATGGGGGGCTGGTATAAAAAAGATATCAACACCATTGCAGACCTTAAAGGTTTGAAGTTCCGTATGCCAGGTTTGGGTGGTGAAATTTTAAAAACTTTTGGTGTGAATGTTGTTCTTCTTCCTGGTTCTGAAGTGTTGCCAGCTCTTACATCAGGTGCAATCGATGGTACAGAATGGATCGGACCTGCACCTGACCTTGGTAAAGGGCTTTATAAAGTGGTGAATAACTATTATTACCCTGGTTGGCACGAGCCAGCGACAATTCTTGACAGTTTCTTTGATTTGAAAGAATGGGAAGCTTTAGAGCCTGACCTCAAAGAGATTGTTACGCGCGGTGCTGCTGCAACTAACTTATGGATTCTTTCCAAGTTCCAGGCGATTAATAATACAGCGCTACAAAAATTGACGAAAGAACATAATGTTAAACTTCGTCCTTACAGTGATGAATTAGTTAAAGCGATTGGTGAGCGTGCAACTACTGTTTTACCAGAAGTTGCTGGTCGTTCCGCTGATGCGAAAAAACTATTTAATCACATAATACAATTCCGCGGCACAATGACTGATTGGTCAGCTTATTCTGAAGGTGCTTTCTTGAAAGCGCGTACGGCTGCGAAATTTAAAACTATTTAATTTTATCAGCTCTATGTGATGGCCTAAGTGGTTTTTTAATAAACCGCTTAGGTTGTTTTGGAGGCTGATTGTTTATAAACAAAGAGATTCTTCGTCCTTTGTTTTTTCGCTGAATAAGATTTAATAATTGTGGCGAAGATAGCTTCCTTTTCTATATTTTACTTCACATAAGAGTTTGTGGAATTTCTTCTAAAGTTATGGGAATGCTATGTTTTTATTCAAAAAACTTGCTGACATAATCGATCAAATAAACAGCTTTGTTGGTAAAGCTGTCTCCTGGTTGGTTGTTTTAATGGTACTCAACGTTTTTGTCGTTGTTGTTTTACGTTACATGTTTTCTATTGGTTGGGTTTGGATGCAGGAATTGTATGTCTGGACGCATGCGATTATTTTCATGCTCGGTGCTGGTTACACTCTGCTTCATGATGGGCATGTTCGAATTGATTTGATTTATCGTACTGCTAGTGCTCGCTACAAGGCGTTTGTGAATATTTTGGGCAGTCTCTTCTTAGCGCTTCCTTTGTTGTTTCTTCTTTTTTCTCGAAGTGTACCGATGGTTGAACGCTCTTTTCAAAGTTTAGAGAAGTCAGCTGAGGCTGGTGGTTTGCCCGCCCTTTATGTTTTGAAAGCTGTGATCCCTTTGTTTTGTATCTTATTTGGTTTGCAATTTATTTCTCTGATTATTCGCAGTTTAGAGGCGCTCTTTACTCCTTCGAACACTCTCCCTTCTTCTCAAGAACAACAAGAACAAAGTAGTTAAGGACCCGTCATGACTGAAGAATATCTTGCTCTTATTATGTTTCTCGTCACGATTGTGGCATTGTTGTTTGGGTTCCCTGTTGCTTTAACGCTAGGTGGCTCGGCTTTGTTATTTGCTTTCATTGGTGAATATCTTGATCTGTTTAATCTTGGTTTGCTCTCTGTTTATCCCTTGAGAATTCTAGGGGTGATGAAAGCCGAAACACTTGTAGCTGTTCCCTTGTTTATTTTTATGGGAGTTATGCTTGATCGTTCGAATTTGGCAGGTGACCTGCTTGATGCTATGGGGCGTATGTTTGGTAAAATGCGAGGCGGTCTTGGTGTTTCCGTATTAATTGTGGGGACTTTGCTTGCCGCCTCTACAGGTATTGTTGGAGCAACTGTTGTGACTATGGGGTTGATGAGTTTTCCTGTGATGTTACGGGCAGGGTATGACCCGAAACTTGCAGCTGGCTTAATTTGTTCTTCTGGTACGCTCGGCCAGATTATTCCTCCTTCAATTGTGTTGGTCTTGTTGGCCGATATTTTACAAGGGGCTAATGAGCAGGCTTCAGAGATGAAGGGGATTTTAGTTCCGGAACCTGTGACTGCAATTGATTTGTTTGCCGGTGCACTTCTACCAGGTTTATTGCTTGTAGGGCTCTATTTGTCCTGGTTGGTTTATCAGGCTGTGACAAACCCCAGTAGTTGTCCTTCCATGCAATTAGAAGATGGGAGTGATAAGGTTAAACTTACAGAAATTTTGCGAGTGATCTTTCCTCCTCTTATTTTAATTGTTGTTGTTCTTGGTTCGATCTTAACAGGAATTGCTACGCCGACTGAAAGTGCAGCGGTTGGGGCCGTTGGGGCGACTTTGCTAGCAATACAGGCAGGTAAATTTAATCTATCCATTTTGCAAAATGTTAGCAGAGAGACGACGAAAATTAGTTCAATGGTGTTTGTAATCCTTGTGGGTGCCTCAATGTTCTCTCTTGTATTTCGCGGGCTTGGTGGGGATGAGGTTGTTGAGGAATTTTTACAGAATTTACCTGGCGGTGCATTTACCGCCATGTTGCTTGTAATGGTCGTGATATTTTTTCTTGGATTCTTTCTTGATTTTATTGAAATTATATTTGTGGTTGTACCGATTGTTGCGCCCACACTCATTGCGCTGGGCTATAGCCCATTGTGGCTAGGCATCATGATTGGTGTGAACTTGCAAACAAGTTTCTTGACGCCGCCATTTGGCTTTGCACTATTCTATTTGCGGGGAGTTGCTCCTGATGAAGTTAAAACGTCGATTATTTACGCTGGTGTCGTACCGTTTATTTTCTTGCAGGTGTTAGCTCTTGCGATCTTTTGGACGTTTCCTGAGATTGTCACTTGGTTGCCGAGTGTTCTTTTTGACTAAGGATTGAGTGATGCAATATTTGAATTGGTTGCTTTTTCTCTCTCTTGCTTGAGCTTCCCTCTCGTTGTTTGCAACACAACCGGGGCTGGTTCTAAGCTAAAGCAACCACATGATGGAGCAGGCTTATGTTGTAAGCCTTGCTCCATTAGCTTTTATAATGAGAGTTTTTTGTAGCTTGAGTTTTTCTGTTAAATTTTTAATTTGCTTTGGGGGGCTTGCAAAGAGGGCTGTAGATGCTGCGTCTGCTTGTGTTGCTGTTTCTGCTTGCACGTAGATTTCTCGCCATGCTGGTTGGTTAGAACCTGTACGCGGGTCTAACATATGATGAAGGCCTGTTAGGCCTTTAAATTGATAGCCATTATGACTTGAAGCTGCGAGCGCGTTATTTTTTAGGTTCCAAATCTCAGGGGCTGTTTGATTGGCATCTGTTTTCCCTAACTGGATGTACCAACCATGCTCATTGTTCTGCTGAGGGTGTTTTGATCCGGAGCCAACATATTCTCCAAAATTAACGAGTGTATTTTCAAACCCATTTGCATTTAAAATTTCAACGGCTTTATCGGTTATGTAACCTTGGGCGATACCATTGAGAGTGATGGCCATTTGTGGAACTTTGAAAGCTATATGATTGTTGGCAATTTCAATTTTTTTCCAATTGATTAAATTCATTGCTTCTTTAACTGTGGGATGAACTGCCCTGTCCATTGAAGTGTTTTTTTGGTTGAAATTTTTATATGCCATAAATAGCGGCTGAATGGTTGGGTCAAAGGCACCGTCTGTTAGCTTGGAATATTTAACTGCCTCAACGATGAGTTCTTTAAATTCTTTTGGAGGGGATTTGTAGATGCCGTTTTTATTGAGTTGATTGATAAGTGAATTCTTCTGATATAGGCTGAAATAACTTTCTAGTCTTTTTACTTCCATAAGCATTTTTGTAATTGTTGTTTTTGCATGAGCTTCATTTTCTGTGGTCAGTACGATAGAGGCATCGCTTCCAAGGACTATGCCTTGCCAACTGACCTGTTTAAGCCTGTTTTCCGTTGGTTGGCCGTTTGCTTTTGTTTGCGCTGCATACAGAGCTGACGGAGCTAGCAGTACTGAGCCGATGATTTGTAAGGAACGACGCCTGGTTATATGTGATTGGTTTTGCCGAGTTAGCTTCTGATGATCTTTTTCAGACTGGTTCATGAACTTTCTCCATTTACCTTTGAAGTGTTTTTGCTTTCTAAAATTAACGGAACACATGTTTTCTTATCATCATGAATTGAAACGCAATCCAAACATTGGAAACATTCACTGTAGTCTATTTTACCAGATGGTTTGATTGATTGGTAATTGCACCGCACATTACAAAGCTGGCAGGGTGAGCCACATTCTTTGCGGCGTGGTATCCAATTTATTGTTCTTAGCATACCGCCTAATGAGAGGAATGCGCCGAGAGGGCAGGCATAGCGGCAAAAAGCTTTGAAGACGAACATGGAAAGGACAAGCCAGAAAGCTGCATAGAGCATAAAAGGCCAAGTGCGCCAGAAATATAGAGTGATGGCTGTTTTAAAGGGTTCTACTTCTGCGATGATTTCAGCGTAGCTTGGTGCGAAAAAGGAAGTAATTATAATGGCAAACAAAATGACGTATTTAATGTATTTTAGTTGGTCATCTAGTTTTTGTTTTATTCTTATGGGTTTCACCTTCAGGAATTGCCCCAGTTTTGAACTGAATTCCTGTAGTACACCATAAGGGCAAAGCCAACCACAAAATGTGCCGCGTCCCCAAACAAAAAAACTAAAAATAACAGCAATCCAAAGTACTGTAGAGAGAGGATCATAGAGAAGGAAAGAAAAGCCTGGCGATGCTTTGAATGTTTTGATTAAAGCAATAACAGTGACGATTGAGAGTTGGGCTTGGCCGTACCAGCCTATGAAAAGAAGCGTAAAGGCTAAAATAACTGGACGGAGGATTTTTAGGTTTGCAGGAATTGCGAGCCAACTTTGTCGCCAGAAAAGTAATGCATAGAGGCCGATTAGGAATAAGAGTAAGACCACCAGGTTTGTGCTTTGAGCCCTCCAAGATGAAGCCCAGGGACTTTCCGTTTCTGAGCGGATGTCAGCTTCAGGGAAATCAAAGAAACGTTTCGGCAGATTATAGGTTACGATTAAGTCTTTCTCGATTACTTTTGGTTGGAAGAACCCTTTTTTGCGCTCTACACCCAAATGTAATTGCCAGGGGGAGGCTGGATCAAAACCAAAGCGGCGATCAAGTGCGAAAATATTGGCTTGGCTTTTTGAGGTTAATTGAAGGGCTTTAGTGAGGCCGTTTGCTGCGTTTAATTTAACATCTATGTAGGTGTCTCGCATGTTTATGGCGAGGTCGTTTTGTTTGATGGTTATTTTTTCAGGTACTGAGGCGGGTGTGAAATCGTCTTTTAAAAGCTGATGTCTGCCATTTGCGATGATTAGTACCGGAACTTTTGTTTTGCCTAGATGTTTGAAGGTTTCTTTAAAGGTTTCTTTTGAGAGTAAGTTTTTTGCGATTGTTGGGACACTTAAATCTGCCAGGATGACTTCGCTGAAAAGCTCCTCAGGGTTGTTAGCGGCTATCTCGTCTGCATCGGAGACGTCAGTCTTTTCAAATATTTTTTGAACGTCTTTATTTGAAAATTTATGAATTTGGACCAGGTTTTGGTTCAATAGATCTTTGATGGTCTTCTTTTCGAAATAGTTTGCTTTGGCAATGGCGGCTGGTTTTGTGTTCAAGCCTTTTAGTTTTTTTCGGGCGATGCTTAACGAGGCGGCGAGAATTGTTTCGTTCATGATGCGCACCGAGGCTGTCGCAGA
>CAXIDO010000132.1:0-6538 GCA_964022745.1 uncultured Methyloligella sp.
CAGCAGCTGGTAAGCCGCTTTCCGCAACAACCCCTTTGACAAAATCAATGGGCAATCGAAAAAGCGAAATACCTTCTTCAATGAGGTCATCAGTGATTTTAATTTCGTCTAAATCGCTCATAATATTATCTCGAAGTTAGCGCGGTTGTAGTTGGCAACTGATGCGTAATTAAAAAAAATTGGAATAGCCGTGATCGAATAAACAGCTAATAAATACAATCTCACTTTTCCGAAGAAGGAGTAACGCCCACTTCGGCAGCAGGACATGGCGTAGCGCTTCGCGCAGCCCGGTGCTTAGCACGGCACCTCGTAGGGCCTGCCGTTTTCAGCAGCGCGGTTGCTGGTGGGCAACCTGAAGCGCCACTAAAAAGCAATAGCCCGTGAGAGAAAACAGAGATATTAACTGCTCTTCTTCTTGAAACCCATGTTCTCCAAGAGATTCACCTCAACACCGTGCCGCCGCATAATATAATACTGCTGGATCACGGAAAGTGTATTGTTCCACGCCCAGTAAATGACAAGTCCTGAGGAAAAACCAGCAAGAATAAAGGTAAAGATAATCGGCATATAAGTGAAGATTTGAGCCTGCACCGCATCAGTTGGCGCTGGGTTTAGCTTCATTTGAATGAACATTGTAATACCCATGATCAATGGCCAAATACCAATCATCAAGAATTGCGGAAGGTCAATCGGGATCAAGCCGAATAAATTGAAAAGAGATGTCGGGTCTGGTGCTGATAGATCCTGGATCCAACCAACAAACGGCGCATGACGCATTTCAATTGTTACATACAGTACTTTATAGAGCGCAAAGAAAATAGGAATTTGTATAAGAACCGGCCAACAACCAGATAAGGGGTTGATCTTGTTTTTCTTATAAAGTTCCATCAGCTCTTGCTGCTGCTTCATCTTATCGTCTTTATAGCGCGTTCTGATTTTTTCCATCTCAGGCTGCATCTTTTTCATATACGCCATAGATTTATAAGACTTGTTAGCCAGAGGGAATAAAAGCAGTTTAATAATAACTGTAACGATCAAAATGGCTAAACCGAAATTGCCAACCAGATGGTTAAAATAAACCAAAGACTTAAACATCGGTTTCGTGATGAAATGGAACCAACCCCAATCAATCAAGTTGGTAAACTTGTTAATTTTAAGAGTATCCGCATAGGTCTCAATCAGTTCACCCTGTTTGGCACCAGCATAAAGACGATTGGTCACTTCAATTGTTTTGCCAGGTTCAATGATTTGTCCTGCGAGTAAATAATTCACAGTGTAATTATCATCGCTTCCCTCAGGAGCATTACCTAGAAAGTTAGAAGAAAATTTGTGACGCGTATCAGGAATAAGAGCAGCTGCCCAATATTTATCGGTGAGGGCAACCCACCCTGTTTTTCCGGAATGTTTTTCTAATTTGTCATCAGCCAGATCACTGTAAGTTGTTTCAATTAACTCATCATTGAAAACACCCACAACACCTTCATGAGAAATGAAGATTGATTCGCTAATCGGTTTATTGCGGCGATAGATTAAGCCATAAGGAGATAGATCAAGAGCTTTCGAGCCTTTGTTCATCACCCGCTGAGTGATAGTGAACATAAAGCGATCATCAATCGAAATCTCACGTTCAAAAAGGAGCCCCTTGCCATTATCAAATTGTAGTTTAACAGGGGATCCAACTGACAAACGGTCACCAGAAACTTTTGTCCAAAGGGTGTCATTTTTGGGAGCAACAACAGAGCTATCACTGCTCACCCAACCAAAATCAGCAAAATAAGGGTGCTTCGTACCTTCAGGAGAAAAGAACTCAACCGGAGGACTGTTCTTATCAACTTTTTGGCGGAAATTCTTTAATAATACATCGTCAACGCGGCCACCAACAAGATTGATCGAACCCGATATGGCCGGTGTATCAATGGCAACACGTTTAGACGCATCTGATAAAATATCACCTCGAGATTTAATTCGGACAGGTGCTTGAACAACACCAGGTGTAATTGGCGTGCCAGTTTGAATTTTGCCATCAACTTTAGGAGGGTTTGCTCCTTGACCTTGTTTCTTCAAAAGAGCTTCAGCTTGTTGACGCTCTTTGAGTTTTTCTTGCTTGGGAACAATGTAAAAATAGTTCCAAACAAGGAAGACCAAAACCGAAAGAACAAGGGCAACTATAAAATTTTTATTATTTTCATCCATGAAAAATGCTCTATTGCTTAAATGTTAATGGCGCGTTTAAATCTTAGTTAGTGCCAGATGATATAATCCGTCTATGAACTTTTTTAAAGCTTTTCTCTAAATCTTTTAGAAGATCAGCATAATCAATTGATAAACAAGCCTGACGGCCAATTATCACATAATCAATTCCAGGCTTGGCAGCGTCAGGTGCAATTTGCCGCAAGGCTTCCTTTAATCGCCGCCTCATCTTATTTCGCATAACTGAAACAGGGCCCCGTTTTCCGTCAGCGTTTGAAGACTTGTCTTTGTTCTTAGCCTGTTGCCCCTTTTGTATCTGGGTGATCATTCTACGAACAGTGTTATTCGTAACAGTTATGCCAAAACGAGCTTCAGCCTTTGTTCCCTCAGCTTTATCCTCAATCTGACCTTCCCTCACACAAGCTTGCAGTAAAAATCCATGTGTACCCCATGAACTACCTTGAGTGTTACCTTGAGAACTGCCTGATTTAACAGCTAAAAATTCGCGTCTCTGTTTTATTATGGAAAGTTTTCCTGGAGGAAGGTTCATGAGATTTAAATCCAACAAAAAATCCATTTAAAGAGGGTATTGAATGTTGCCAAACTGATCTGGCTTTAAAAATAAAGGACCCTAAAAATTAAGGGGTAAGCTAAGTAAAAATAAAGGGCAAAGTTGAGTTTCAACATTGCCCTAAAATTTCATCATTAAGTGAGAGTAATCTCAAAAGTTTAAAAGCTAAACTTTTTAAATTAAGCACTTAACTTCTTGCGGCCACGTGAACGTCTGTTAGCTAAAACTTGGCGTCCACCAACAGTTGCTTTGCGTGCTCTAAATCCATGGCGCCGTTTACGTACCAAGCGGCTTGGTTGATATGTACGTTTCACTTGAGGTCTCCATCTAATTGATCTTTACACTACATAAAGGATCAATTGAAAAATCGTTAATCTGACCTAAAATGAAAAAAGGGTGAATGCAAAAGCGCCCGCCTCCAAAACAGATTATGCTTTAGAACCAGTCTGCTTAATGCTTCAGTGCCAGTCATATTGCTAAGAATAGCAAATGCATCATTAAGATCAGTAAATATCCATAAAAAGGGCATATAGCCTGCACAAACCCCAATTGTCAATGAAAAGCTCTTCAAAAAAACCCAAATACATAAAGCCAAGAAGCTTCAAGCAGTTCAAATGTTGTTCACAAACGTCTCACAAGGGTTTGAAGATGTATGATCAGGTAATTTTGCAAACCTGTGCTACCTCTTAAATCGGAAAGCGAGCAGTTTGTTTTTACCGGTTAACCTGTAGAAACAGTTAAAATAGGCTCGAATGCAGCAAATTTAAGCTAAAAAAGATTTATAATGGCGTAGGACACATAAATGAAAATGACAAATCGCAAAAAAATCACTCATTTTTTAATGAGTTTCTCACTTCTTGCAGGTGTAAGCACCATTTCTAGCGGTATTTTAGAGCTGAATGCTATGAGTAAGGCAAATGCTGTCACACTAATGACAGCGAGCGTGACTGAGCAATTCTCTAAAATTAACACCAGTAGCCAAAAAACAATAGACCATAAAGCCTTCTCTCAATTGCTAAAGCAATATGTCAAGGCAGATAAGAACGGCCTTAACCGAGTGGATTATAAAGGCTTTAAAACCAAACAGTCAGCTTTAAAGTCCTATATCAAGACCCTTGAAACTGTAAAAGTGACATCTCTTTCAAAAAGTGAACAATTCGCTTACTGGGCAAATCTTTATAATGCAGTCACCATCAATGTGGTTTTGGATGCCTACCCAGTTAAATCAATTAAAGATATTGATATCTCCCCTGGAATTTTCTCAAACGGTCCGTGGGGCAAAAAACTAGTGACCATTGAAGGCACTAAAATCAGTTTAGTTGATATCGAGCATCAGATATTAAGAAAAGTCCACAAAGACCCTAGGGTCCACTATGCGGTAAATTGTGCATCTGTTGGTTGTCCAAATCTTCAGAACCAAGCCTTTGATGGCAAGAACCTTCAGGCACAGCTTAACAGAGCTGCAAGAGATTATGTCAATTCAAACCGGGGTGCTGTTGTTAAAGGCAACCGTCTAGCCATTTCTAAAATCTATGTATGGTTCAAAAAAGATTTTGGCGGAAATGATAGAGGTGTTCTGGCTCATTTGAAAAAACATGCTGATAAAGACCTAAAAGCAAAGATCACAAAAATCGGTTCTATTAACAGCTCATTTTATGATTGGACATTAAATGACCAATCAAAATAATATGACTTACACACCAGAGGAGTCCACTTTGATGGAAGATCAAGTACAACAAACTGCCGAAGCTGGTAACACATCAGTTTGGAAAAAATATCTTCCTTTACTGGCCATAGTTGGTTTTATGGGAGTGGCTTTTTCACAAGGATGGCACAATTACCTTTCCTTCAAAGAACTGGCATTAAACCTGGAAAATTTAAGAAACTTTATCTCAGCTAATTATATTTCAGCCATCTTGCTTTACACTTTGGCCTATGCGGTACTAACAGCGCTTTCTTTTCCAAGTGGCATTGTAATTACAGTCGCGGGTGGTTTGTTATTTGGGTGGTTCGTAGGAACGTTTGCAACGGTTACCGGAGCAACAATTGGAGCAACAATCTTATTTCTTGCAGCCAAAACATCACTAGGTGATCATTTAAAATCCAAAGCAGGTCCGTTTTTAGAAAAACTGCAAAAAGGCTTCGAAGAAAATGCACTGAGCTACATGTTCTTCTTACGCCTTGTGCCTGCCTTCCCATTTTGGCTTGTTAATTTAGCACCTGCGCTTTTAGGAGTAAAATTAAGTACGTATTTTATTGCAACTTTCTTCGGCATCATTCCTGGCACTCTCGCCTTTTCATATGTTGGTCAAGGTCTTGAAAGCGTCATCGTTGCTCAAAAAGAATCATATGAAGCTTGTTTAGCAGGAGCGAATGCAGCCATTTGTAAATTTGAGTTAGACACCTCGTCGTTAGTTACAACAGATTTACTCATAGCATTTGCGTTATTAGCAGTCGTTTCACTATTGCCTGTGGCCATCAAAAAATTCCGCAAGCAGTAAAGAAAAAAATAATCGATGGAGGTTACGGTCAATAAAGTAAATTGACCGTACCACCGAGAACATAGACATAGGCCGAACGGCCGTCGGGGCATGTGCGGTTGCTTAGTGGGCAACTAAAGCACAAGTAAAATGCCCCGCCCCGTCGGAGGGAGACCGCACAGCGGTCATCTCCCGTGAGACAAAAAAAGAGGAAATAGAAAAATGTCAAACGTATTAACACCAGATTTATGCGTCATCGGAGCTGGCTCAGGTGGGCTCTCTGTTGCAGCAGCTGCCGCCCAGCTTGGTGTGGAAGTAGTTCTAGTTGAAAAACATAAAATGGGCGGTGATTGCTTGAACACTGGCTGTGTTCCGTCAAAGGCCCTATTGGCCGCAGGCAAAAGAGCTCATCAGATGCGTTCACAAAATAAATTTGGCATCGCACCACAAGAACCATCAATCGATTTCCAAGCTGTGAACAAACATGTTCATGAAGTGATCGCAGCAATTGAGCCGAATGACTCAGTCGAGCGTTTCGAGGGATTAGGCGTAAACGTTATTCAGGCAGAAGCCTCTTTTAAAGATAGCTATACGGTCACAGCTGGTGACTATGAAATCAAAGCGCGCCGCACAATCATCGCCACCGGCTCAGCACCAGCCATTCCTCCAATTGAGGGATTAGAAAATGTAAACTTTTTCACCAATGAAACCATCTTCGATAATGACCAGGCGATCCCGCATCTTATTGTCATCGGTGGTGGTCCCATCGGCATGGAAATGGCACAAGCTCATCATCGCCTTGGTTCGAAAGTAACAGTTATTGAGGCCATGAAAGCGCTCGGTAAAGATGACCCGGAATTAACATCAGTTGTGCTTGAGCGTTTAAGAGATGAAGGGATCGAAATTCTCGAGGAAACAAGTGTAGAAGGGGTAAGTCAGGATATTCAAGGCGTCACAGTCAGGGTGTCAAAAGGAGCTGAGCAAGGCGAAATTAAAGGAACGCATCTTCTTATCGCAACAGGCAGGCGCCCAAATCTAGATAGCTTAAAACTTGAAAATGCGGGCATTCTTTTTGATCGCCGTGGTGTTAAAGTGAACAAAGGCTTGGTCACAACCAATAAGAAAGTTTTCGCAATTGGTGATATCACCGGCGGCTTGCAATTCACGCACATGGCTAATTATCACGCTGGCATTGTCATTCGCCGTGCCTTGTTCCGTATGCCTGCCAAAGTAGACACAACTAAAATTCCATGGGTGACTTACACTGATCCTGAGCTGGCTCATATTGGATTAACAG
>CAXIDO010000133.1:0-6530 GCA_964022745.1 uncultured Methyloligella sp.
CGAACAGCTGCTACAACTTCTGCTTTACGTCTGATAACCCAACGTTTTGTGTTTTTGGGGGGTAAGTCCGCAACTGTTAAAGGGCTCCCGTCGGGGCCAATAACAAAACGGGCTCGTGGTCTAAATCCATGATCGGTCATTTTACTCTACTCTACTATACTCTGACCCAATTAATACTATGTACTTCAATAAGTACTATAACCCAGCCGGGTTAAAATCACGCTAAGTTATATGATGAACATAACTGCAAGTGATGTGCCATTTTACTGCATGGCATTGGTAAATTGTTAATGCTTTACTTTTGATCCTTAAATTTGCTCAAACTGAACAGGGGTGTGAGCGACTAAGTTTCAGAATATGTCATTGCTCAGACTAAATTCTTTAATGGGTCCTTAGTTTCTTAAGGTGTTTCAGATGCCCACATATCATCCGCACAAGGTTAGTAAACTATAAATTAGTTAACAGTTCCCTGCCTGATAGAGCTCACTTGTTCAATTTTCACTTTATCGTCGCCTATTAGGAGATATAAAGTGTCACTGCTCATATCGATACCTGTTACTGTGCCTTCACGGCTGGCAACATTGGTGTCTATTGTGACCCCTTCAGAGTTTTTCGCGGATATTGAGAGTGAGTAATTTCCTTTAGGTGCAATGGAGCCGGTATTTGTTCTTCCGTCCCAGACATAGTTAGAACTTCCTGATGTGATTGCTTTTTGCTCTGAGAAAACAATGTTACCATCTGCATCACTGACTGTGAACGTTGCTTTATCTGCTGAATTTGCCGCCTCAATTGGCCAGGTAGCGGAGTTGTTTGTTAGTTCTTGAGTTACTTCTGATAACTCTACCGTTTTGCCAATGTAAGATACGGAATTGGTGACAGCAGTTGCTGCTTGCAATTTCAAGAGATTTTCAAGATTTTCGTTTGATTTAATTGTTTGCTCGACTTCACTGAATTGAACCAGCTGCTGGGTGAATTCGTTGGCATCGAGTGGTTCTAACGGATTTTGATTTTGTAGTTGAGTTGTTAAAAGCGTTAAAAACGTATCAAAACTTGTCGCGATTGTAGATTGCGAACTTGTTGCGGCACCAATGTCTGTTAGGGCGGATAATGGATTGATTGAAGGCATTGTTCATAACTCTCTAGTTTTGATTTATTCACTTACTTATTTTAAAGCTCAAATTTATTTAAACGCTCATATCGAGGCCGCTTGTGGCGGATAATTGGCGATAAATTGTTTCTGGTTCGATTTGTGTCGTAGGTGCTTCATTTTCTAATTGGTTGTTATTTGAAAATTGCTCATTTTGCTCTTGAGATGAGCTTCCTTGACTTTCTTGATCTTGCAAAGAGAAGGTTAGACCTTCGCTTTCAACGTCGACACCAGCGTCACTGAGGGCTTTTTCAAGTTGACGTGCGTCTTTTGAAAGCATGTCTAAGGTTTCCGGGCGTTCAACGATCAGGTGCGTTGTAACTTGACCGTCTTTTGTGAATTCCAGTCGAACATCAACCCGGCCTAGCTCAGGTGGGTTGAGCCGAATTTCAAATTGCTGAGCCCCGTTTTGAGCTTTAGCAGCAATTTGAATAGCAACAGATTGAGTTGGGCTGGTATATCCAGCTGCTCTTAATTGTGTGGCTGGTGTTGCTTGTTTTACATCTGCATTTGTTCCTATGGCTGTGGATGTGTCGCCAGCTTTATCATTTGAAATCAATTGAGCAATTTCTGAACCAGGGGTTTTGATATTTTGCCCTTTAGGAAATTGATCAGCTAATGGAGTTGATGCCAGAATAGGGGCGTTATTGGTTTGCACCTGATTGTTTTGACTAAATGTCCCTTCTTTAGGGGCGAATAGATCTGATTTTGCCTTGTTGAATTGGGCTGGGTTTTCTGATGATTGTCCTTTTTGACCTTCGCCGTTTCCGCCGCTTTGTCCATCATTGTCCTGTCCTAGGGTGCTTTCTAGGTGAGGGGGTGTTTTTGCGTTTGTGCCATCGATCGGCTGGCCTGTTTTGGTTGATGCTGCCTGGCTATCTTGTTGATTTGAAAGGGCTGTTGAATTTGCGGTTAAGCCTTTTTCATCTGCATTGGTTTTATTCAGTGAGGTTTCTGACGCTGCATCAATGATGGCCGGATTTTCAATAGATGTGTTTTCTTCTGTGCCTGCAGCATCTGCTAATGTTTGCAATTCTTCACTGTTTTGTAGTGTTTCAGTTGTTTCTTTCGTTATTTGATTAGCTGTTTCTGAACTTTCTGAGGTTATTTCAGTGTTGATGAGTTCTTCACTTGCGCTGATGTTGTTTGTTTCGCCGTTTTGCGATATTTCATCAGTTGAAGTCAGTTCTTCACTATTAAACTGCTCAGTGCTTTCAAAAGTTTTTTGAGGTTTAGCTGATTGCTTTTCTTCTAATTCTTTTTTTTCATTAGCCTTATCAGCGCGTTGTTCTTCTAATCGTTTGTCAGCCTGCTGTTTCTTCTCGACATGTTTTTTATCAAGTTGAGCTTCTTGCCTTGAGGCGTTTCTTTGTCTCTCATCGTTGATTTTGTTGGTGTTGAGGTCGTTCTGGCGGCGTTCTGATCGATCAATAGGGGCAGAATTTTTGTCGACATTATCTAGCTTTTGACCGAGATGTTTGGAAAAGACATCAGCAGAATGACTTTGTTTTGCCGGTAACTCTTGCGTTTTTGCCAATTTTTTTGATTGTGAAATTGAGGCTAAAGCATTTGAAGTTATAATTTTCTCTGCTGTCATTTTTGTTTCCATCTTTTGACTTTGACCACTTTTAACATGGCCATCTTTGGCATTGGAGTGCCTCAAATTTAGAGGTCGAGCCGCTTGTCGCGTATAATTTTATATTGAATAAGCAGATTTTAGGCCAAATGCTGGAAGTGGTAAAAATTGAATAAAAACAATGATTTTTTTGTTTTTGGGAAGGTTTGTGTAAAAGTTTTTCTTGACTGGCTCGGCATTTATTGCCGAGGAGTGGGCGTTATTTGCCGTGTTCTTAGTTGTATGTCATGGCGTAAAGACTTATCTTTAAGTCTAACACTTTTACCGCAGTATAATTTTATCCTTATGGTATAATGGATGTAATTTATTGTAAGAGCACCATAAACTGATCACATTCTTTAGGCTCACTGTTTATGAGTTTTTTGATTGAACACGTTTTTAAGATAAAGAAGGTGGGCTTTTTTTTAACGCCTGTCGCTTTTACTCTTAAGTTGTGGTATGGAGGGGGTTTGATGAAATTGAGCACTAAGAAAATAAGTAACTTTTACAGTTGCATCTAGCATTTTACTAGCTTGCAAAAGAGCGTAAGCATTTGTCTTTCAAGAATTTTTATTCCGTAGATGATTGTTACGTTTCACTTGTTAAGTTGGTATCTTGTTATATTTAGCGCAAATAGTTAAATTTAGTAGCATGACAAATTCGAGCACAAAAGAACCAAAACTTAATAGCCTGGGACTTGAAGGTGAGCCTTCAAGCTGCAGGATTGTCGTTGCCATGTCTGGCGGCGTGGATAGTTCTGTGGTTGCAGCACTTTTAAAAGCTGAGGGTTATGATGTTGTAGGAATAACGTTACAACTTTATGACCATGGCGAAGCTGTGGGACGAAAAGGGGCGTGTTGTGCTGGACAAGATATTCATGATGCGCGCCGTGTTGCTGAGAAAATAGGTATTCCGCACTACGTTTTAGATTATGAGGCTCGTTTTGCCGATAGTGTAATGGATGATTTTGCCAACAGTTATCTTTCTGGTGAAACGCCGGTACCTTGTATTATGTGCAATCAAAAAATCAAATTTAAAGATATGCTTGATACAGCTCGTGACCTGGGCGCTGATGCAATGGCAACTGGCCATTACATTTCTAGCAGACTTGGTGATGATGGCTGGGAATTGGTGCGCGCGAAAGACCATGATCGCGATCAGAGCTATTTCTTATTTACCACGACAAAAGACCAATTAGACTTTTTGCGCTTTCCGCTTGGAGATTTGCATAAATCTGAAGTACGTGACATTGCCAATGAGTATGGCCTTTCTGTTGCTGAAAAAGCAGATAGTCAGGATATTTGCTTTGTGCCAACCGGCAAATATTCGCAAGTTATTGAAAAATTACGGCCAGGTGCTGCTGAGCCCGGGGATATTGTTCATGTTGATGGCCGTGTGCTTGGCCGCCATGAAGGCATAATTAATTATACAGTTGGACAAAGACGTGGTATCGGAGTTGCCCTTGGTGATCCGATTTATGTTGTTGAGCTTGATGCCGTTAATAAACGGGTGATTGTGGGGCCACGTGATTGTCTCAGCACTAAAATTGTTGAACTGAGAGATGTGAATTGGCTTGGAAGCCAAGATATTGAAGAAATAGGTGAAGAAGGTATCCCTGTTTATGCACGGGTGCGTTCTACTCAACCGCCTCAAGCCGCGACCTTGCTTTGTCGTGATGGTCGGTTTTTGGTGGAGTTGCATACTGGTGAAGATGGGGTTTCACCTGGACAGGCTTGTGTTCTTTATGAAGATGGACAGGGTCGTTCTCGTATTCTTGGTGGTGGCTGGATTAAAAAGGCCATTGCCGCCAGTGATATTGATATTAATGATGATGCTTCTGCGTTTGCAAAAAACCAAACTGAAGTTTCAATAAACTAGTTAAGGGTGGCATTTTATACATTTGGTACGAAGTGCCAGCCTTATCTAAGTGGTGGTTTTGCTAAGTAGCAGAGTTTCCACTTTAACTCTCTTGCTGAACTGTCTTGTGAAAGTTTGGCGAATTAGGGCGCACTTTGAGCACTGTTTAAAGTGTTGAGATTTAGGAGACTTTTATAAGTGGATGCAGTAAAAAAAGCAGTTATGGACCGTGGAGCTGTAATTACAGCCTATCGTCGTTGGGCCCCTGTTTATGATCAAACATTTGGGACTGTTGCAGCTGCTGGTCGGCGTCATGCTGTTGATATTATGAACAAGCGAGATGGTTCTGTTTTGGAAGTTGGGGTTGGTACCGGGCTTTCTTTGCCTCGTTATGCAGACCACTTGAGTGTTACAGGTGTTGATTTATCACCTGAAATGCTGAAAAAAGCAGAAAACAGAATTGTTAAAAATAAGCTGCAAAACATCGATGGCTTACATGAGATGGATGCGCGTAATCTGGATTTTGATGATGACAAGTTCGACACCGTTGTTGCGATGTATGTGATGACTGTTGTGCCTGAGCCTGAAGTTGTTATGGAAGAGCTGGAGCGTGTTTGTGCGCCTGGTGGTCAGGTTATTTTGGTTAATCACTTTAGTCAGGATCATGGCACACGTGGCTGGCTTGAACGCCGGATGGCCCCTTTTGCTTCAACACTTGGCTGGCGTCCGATTTTCCCTGTTGACCGGGTAATGGGATGTGAGAACCTAGAATTGGTTGAACGTCGCTCACTTCGCCCGTTAGGGCTATTCACTATGCTGCGTTTTACAAAGGCTGCGGCACCAAAAATTGCTAAAGGGCGCTCTCGGGCAATGGTTAGCGATAATTACATTAGTGAAGCTGTTGTTTCTCAATAAATAGATAAAAAGGAAAAGGGATAAATTTTTTTCCTTTTCCTTTATTTTTTCGACTTGACGAAGCTTGGATTAGTTTCTACAAGCTTTTGTTCCAGCATTTAAAATTCATCTCATTGTGGCGGGGTAGCTCAGCTGGTTAGAGCAGCGGAATCATAATCCGCGTGTCGGGGGTTCAAGTCCCTCTCCCGCTACCAATACTTTCAATGGGTTAGCTTCCTTCCCAAAGATCGAATAATTTGCATAGCTACCTGAGAGCTACCACAAACGTGCAAAATATTAGGACTAATTGCGTAGAAAATTCCGCGTTCCTGAAAGTTTTTTCCACAGGGTTAATTTGTTATTTAAGCAATTATATCACAGACGCTTGCCATGATGACATGATCTTATTTGTTTAGGATTTGTTATTTCAAAGTGTCGAAATGCTGGCTTGTTGGTACTTCATATTTTTAGAGTGTCGGATTTTCATTAATTCAAAATTTAAACGATGCGGATTATCTAAATTCTATAAATATAGATTTTAGATAATTCGATAATTCACCAAGTTGAATTATTAGTGTGTCGGATTTTTATAATTTTAATTACCCGACATTTGGGATTGTCGAATTTGCAACAGTCCTTATTGGTGAAGCTTCTTATCGTCTAGACTTCATCATTTCGACGCGTCAGACTTTCACATATGAAAAAAATTGCAGTCCTGGCCCAAAAGGGAGGTGTTGGAAAAACAACGCTTTGTTTGAACTTAGCTATCGCGGCTAAATTAGATCGTAGAAAATCCGCTGTGATTGATATGGATCCGCAGAAAAGTTCGTCTGAGTGGGCGAAGACTAGATCACAACAATGGCCACAGATTAAAGCCACGAGTATTTCATTTTTACCTAAAATGCTAACCGTATTAAACGAGCTAAAAACTCATTTTGTTTTTATCGATACACTTCCCAAAGATGATGACCTCACGGCCATGGCTGCTGCCAAAGAGGCGGGCATCATTATTATACC
>CAXIDO010000134.1:0-6486 GCA_964022745.1 uncultured Methyloligella sp.
ATTGCGCGGCATGTCTTCATCTTTTGCAAAGCAAAGAATTGAAGAAACTCTTTCTCCAATTGCAACCCTCGTTGGCGCTCTATCCACACAAGCAGCCTTTGATTATTTAGAGAGAGAAAAATTTGATATTCTGATTATTAATGGCGGAAGAAACCCAGCAAGATATTTGGAATTCATTGAAACTGTACGAATGAACGCAGAGCTTTATTCACTGCCCATATTACTTGTTGCACATCCATCCAAACTATCAGACAGCCACATTCCATATGAAGCTGGTGTAACAGACTTTATTGAAGCACCTATAAATAAAAATGAGCTGGTCCTGCGGACCAAAGCACTAATTCAGGAACATCGCTTCAGAGACACTCTGGCCAAAACATATCTGGATGCTCGGCATATCCCAACGAATGACGCATTAACAGGGCTCTACACCTATAGCTATTTCAGAGAACATCTGGATTATTTATTAGAAGAATACCTACCATTAAATAAGAAATTCTCTCTCATCTCCATAGCAATTGAGAACATTGAAGAAATAAACAGAGATTACGGTTTTGCATCTGGTGACCAAGTCTTAAAGCAGGTCTCCGAAATTCTGATGACGATTAATCGAGGGGAAGATCTCCTTTCACGAATCTCAGGAAGAAATTTTGTTCTCACTCTTCCAAACACAAATCAAAAGCAAGCCATCAATGCAGTACAGCGCGTGGAAGGAATTTTAAAACAAACAAAACTCATCTGCGCAAGTGACTGCACACCAATGACAGTCAATCTTAACGCAGAAATAACAGAATATGATGGCGAGCAAAGTGCCGATGAATTCTTGAAAAAACACAATGAACCAAAAGACAAATCATCAGATCAAGTCAAAGAGGAAGACGCTGCTTAAAATAGAAGCCGAACACCTATAATTCATAAGTTTTGTCCCGAGCCCGTGAGACAAAAAAGCATACCTTAAGCATCTACCTCAGTTGATAATTTCACCAATTGCTCGATTAATTCAATAACACCCGCAATCCTCTCATCATCATCTTCCCACTTGTCTTTAAAGGTCATCTTATGATTGGCCTGCAATTTCACTTTAGAAGGCTGGCTCGCAGCAAACTCAATCAACCCACCAGGATTAGAGAACTTGTTACGATGAAATGAAACTTGCGCCCCCATAGGACCAGCATCAATAGTTGCAACACCGCATTTTCTGCATAGTGTTTTGATATACATAATAGAGAGAAGATGCTTCACCTCATCAGGCAATGGTCCAAACCGGTCATGTAGTTCAGCTTTAAACGCATCAATGTCTTCTTTTGTCGGCAAAGTAGAAGCTTTACGATATAGACTAAGACGTAATTGCAGGTCCTTCACATAACTTTCAGGAATAAGAACAGCAGTCCCAACCTGAATTACCGGTGTCCAGTCTTCCTCGCGCTCAGCACCGCCTCCATGCTTCAAGTCTTCAATCGCCTCTTCAAGCATAGACTGATAAAGCTCATAACCAATTTCACGAATATGACCTGATTGCTCCTCACCAACCAAATTACCAGCGCCGCGCATATCAAGGTCATGCGCCGCCAAAGTAAAGCCTGCCCCTAATGTGTCGAGAGAAGCTAGGATTTTTAATCGTTTTTCAGCGGCCGGTGTCAGAGCTTTATTCACCGGTGTCGTCATATAAGCATAAGCTCTGGTCTTTGAACGCCCCACACGGCCTCTTAATTGATAAAGCTGTGAAAGTCCAAAATGATCGGCCCGGTAAATAATCATCGTGTTAGCGGTTGGGATATCCAAACCAGATTCGATAATCGTCGTTGAAAGCAAACAATCATATTTGCGATCGTAAAAGGCATTCATAACATCTTCAAGCTCACCCGTCGGCATCTGACCATGTGCGCGAACAACACGAATTTCAGGCACGTGCTCTTTGATCAAACTCTCCGCTTCATCCAGATCACTCACGCGCGGACAAACAAAAAAGCTCTGCCCCCCTCTGAAGCGTTCCCGCAGCAGAGCGTTACGAATAACAACCGGGTCAAATGGGCTCACATAGGTACGAACCGCCAAACGGTCAACGGGTGGCGTCGTGATAAGAGATAGGTCACGAACACCCGTTAGAGACATTTGCAAAGTTCGTGGTATTGGCGTGGCTGAAAGCGTGAGCACATGTACGTTATCTTTAAGCTCTTTTAATCTCTCTTTGTGCTGCACACCAAAATGTTGCTCTTCATCAATAATCAAAAGCCCAAGATTATGAAACTCAATCGACTTACCAAGCAATGCATGTGTGCCGATGACAATATCAATCTGGCCATCCTTCACGCCCTCTTTTGTCAGACGCAAATCTTTATGAGAGACAAGACGAGAGGCATGACCAATCTTCAAGGGTAAACCTTCAAAACGGCTCTTAAAGCCCTGAAAATGCTGACGTGCCAAAAGGGTCGTCGGCGCAACGATCGCCACTTGAGCACCGCTCATAGCCGCTATAAATGCAGCCCGCATGGCAACTTCAGTTTTACCAAAACCCACATCACCACATATCAAACGATCCATTGGCTTGCCAGATGCCAAATCATCGCGAACCGCTTCAATACTAGAGAGTTGATCTTCTATTTCATCAAAAGGAAAACGCGCAGTGAATTCATCCCATTGATCGTTTGGCACTTCATAACTCTCAGCTTTACGAAGCGCACGTTTCGCTGCGATATCAATCAGCTTACCCGCCATATCAAGAAGCTTTTTCTTGATTTTAGCTTTTCGTGCCTGCCAGGCCGTACCACCAAGTCGATCTAACTCAGCTGTGCTTCCTTCCGCTCCAAATCGGGTCAGTAGTTCAATATTTTCAACAGGTAGATAAAGTTTATCACCCCCATGATAAACAAGTTCCAGACAATCATGCGGCGCACCAACTGCAGTGATGGTTTTAAGACCGATAAACTTGCCAATGCCATGTTCATTGTGAACAATCAAATCACCAATAGAGAGCGTCGACGCTTCTTTTAAAACATCCGCATCACTCTTGGCACGGCGCTTTCGGCGCACCAAACGATCACCAAGAATATCCTGTTCACCAATGATCAAACAATCATCTGTTTCAAACCCCGCCTCAATACCAAGAACAATAAAACCAACAACGGCTTCAGGCAGTGCCTGCGCTTCTTGCCAATTCTCGCATTTTTCATGCCCCTCTAAACCGGCATCTTGCAGCAAATTAACCAACCGCTCTCGAGAGCCGCTTGACCAAGCCGCAATCAGAATTCGTTTCCCCTTGCTTTGCCTGTCTTTGATTTTACGAACAACAGAATTAAAAAGGCTAGCGCGTTCATCACGGCGCTCAACGACAAAATTAATCCCAGCCTTTCCCTCAAGAGAATAAAGCTCATCAAACCGCTCATCCCTGTCTAAATCAAACGGACTAAGTTGTAGGTAAGAATATTTATTCTCAAATCCCTGCCACTCTTTTCGCGTTAAAAATAATTGCTCAACGGGAACAGGGTTATAAGGCGGCGCGCCAAAATTCTGCACTTCAAGTGCTTGTTTTCGCGCTTCAAAATGTTCATCAATTTGATCAAAATGAGCTGTTATAGCGCCTGTAATATCAGCTTCTTCCGAAATGATCGGATCAGACACATAATCAAATAAACAATCAAGATTTTCATGAAAGAAACTAAGCCAGTGTTCCTGCCCCTGAAAACTCTGGCCCTCACTCACAGCATCATATAGCGCATCACTGCGTTGCGGCGCCCCAAAATGCTCAAGATAGCGCTTACGGAAAAGCGCTCGTGCGTCTTCGCTAAAATCAACTTCACTGACTGGTAACAAGGTTACTCTGTTGAGCTTATTCGTCGTCCTCTGTGATCCGGCATCAAACTGGCGAATGCTCTCTAATTCATCACCCCAAAAGTCAAGACGAATGGGTTGCTTATAACCAGCAAGGAATAGATCGATAATTCCGCCACGAACAGCAAATTCCCCTTTATCAATCACCATTTCAGAGCGCATGTAACCCATAGCAGAAAGACGGGCAAGCAATCGAGCACGGTCAACCCGTTTGCCTGGGCTTAAAATTTTAATGTTACTGCGAATAAAAGAGCGAGGCGGCACCCGCTGCAAAAGAGCACGCGGTGTTGTTAGAATTAAACGCGGCCCCCGGCGCTTCCCTTTTTCCAATTGAGCTAAAGTCGCAATGCGCTCCGCAATAATATCAGCACGCGGACCAGAGCGATCATAAGGCACACAATCCCAGGCGGAAAAGCTCAACACTTTTAGCTTTGGGGCAAAAAACTCTAACCCTTCTTTTAAAGAAGCTAACCTCTGATCATCTCTACAAACATGAATAACGTCATGAACACCATCTTTCACCTTAGCGAGCAAATCAAGCAGCTCAGCTAAAACAAGTGGCTCCTGCCCCTCTACAATTCGTCCCAACCCTATAGACAACGGGGTATCAGCCTCGGACAAGCTTTGTTTGACCTGTAAAAGAGAAGTAATATGTGAAGTGTGAGAAGCCGTCATAGGTATTGTCTGCAAACTAATGAGTTAAAGGAAAATATGAAGTCTCGGTCCACTTATTAAGTGTGCACTTATAACTTGTGAAACGTTTGTATTTCTTTGATTAAGTCAGTAAATTCTTCCGGGTAATCAGAAGATTTACCCATTAGCCAGGCTTCAATTTCAGGCTCAGCCAGCTTCAAAAGCTCATCCACATGGTCAACCTTGTTTTCATCCATCAAAGCAACATTCGTTTCAACAAACTTACCCATCAGCCAATCCATCTCTTTTGTACCGCGGTGGTTTGCGCGGTAAATAAGACGCTTTTGTTTGTCAGTTAAAGAGCTGTGCTCAACCATGAAAAACCTCAGTTTTTATCTTGTATAAAGGAAAGTGCCGCTTAAAATAGCTAGAGGCAAATAGCATATATATCACTCATTTGCACCTTGTTAAACACGATTAACAAACAAAGCTCTCACCAAAGGGCTAAATAATAAATCTAATTCACAAATCAATTTCAAAGGTTAAACCTTTAGGTCTTATAAATGCGTCCAACAATCCTACAACCCCTGTTTAGTGATGTAGATACCTTAAAAGGCATCGGCCCAAGGTTAAAGACCTTACTAACCAAACTTATCGACCGTCCAGGAGAGGTAAAAGATCCACGCAAAATAGACCTTTTATGGCATTTTCCAACTGGTGTGGTCGATAGACGCAATCGGCCTAAAATCAAAGATCTAAAATCTGGTGAACTTGCCACGTTTGACGCGACAGTCATTGCCCATAAAGGTCCTAAATTTAAAGGAAAGGGCCGTTTTTCCAAAGCTCCTTACCGCATCAAGATGGAAGACAGCACCGGAGAAATTGATCTCGTCTTTTTCCGCATAGACCCCCGCTACCTAGAGCGCCAAATGCCAGTTGGAGAAATTAGATATATCTCAGGACGGCCAGAGCTTTATGCTGACATCCTCCAAATTTCTCACCCAGATCATATGCTCACAAAAGAAGAGTTTGACGCATTTCCAAATCTTGAGCCTGTCTACCCGCTCACACAAGGCCTAACAGGCAAGACATTACAAAAAGCTATGAGCCAACTCATCCCCTCCATTCCAGACATGGAAGAATGGCAAGACCCCGAGTGGGTGAAAAAACAAAAATGGCCTAACTTTCAAGACGCCCTCACCTCTCTCCATAGGCCAGAAGAAATAGAAGACATCAAAGCAGACAGTTTAGCCAGACAACGCCTCGCCTATGATGAGCTCCTAGCCAAACAACTCTCACTTGCCTTGGTAAGACGCCAACTTCGTGCAAAAAAAGGCCGTGCGATAAAAGGCGATGGCACCATTCGCAACAAAATCATCGAGGCCCTCCCCTTTGCCCTAACAGGCTCACAACAAATGGCCTTAGGTGAAATTTTTGCAGACATGGCCAGCGACAACAGAATGCTCCGCCTCCTGCAAGGAGACGTCGGCTCAGGTAAAACCATCGTCGCCCTCATGACAGCTGCCGCTGCCATTGAAGAAGGCCATCAGGTCGCTTTGATGGCACCAACAGAAGTCCTTGCCCGGCAGCATCTAGAAAGCCTTGAAGAATTAGCTAACAAAGCCGGCATTCGTTTAGGTCTTTTAACGGGTAGAGAGAAAGGAAAAGTGCGTAAACAAATTCTTCTCGCACTAGAAGAAGGACTAATTGACTGCTTAATAGGCACTCACGCTCTCTTCCAGTCTGATGTCCATTTCAAAAACCTCGCCTTTGCCATCATTGATGAACAACATCGCTTTGGCGTCGAACAACGCTTGGCCTTACAAGCCAAAGCAGGCCCAAAGGGCGCCGAGCTACTAGTGATGACTGCAACACCCATTCCCCGCACATTATTGATGACAAACTACGGAGATATGGATGTATCTAAACGCACCGAAAAACCAGCCGGCCGCAAACCCGTCACCAGCCGAGTAATACCCGTCGACCGCCTAGAAGAAGTCATGAGCGGTCTAAAACGCGCCATCC
>CAXIDO010000135.1:0-6476 GCA_964022745.1 uncultured Methyloligella sp.
CGCAGGCCACCCCAGGCGGCGCATGAAAGGCCAGGAGGGCAATCAAGCAAGACAACATCATATTTGCCTTTGGCCGTGCGGATAATATTAGCGACTTTTTGCTCTATTTCGAAAAACACCTCTTCCAAGGTCGGTTTGGAATTGGACATCATATACAGCATGCCGCGTTCTGTATCATCAAGATCTGACGAACTTGGGATAACATCAATATGAGGTTTGGTTTGGCTACCGCTCAAGAAAACATCGCCGCCATCATCTACTATGAAGTTTGATATATCGATATTTTTATCATCACCAAATGCATTGATGAACATGTCACCTGCATGGCGGCCATCGCTTTTGGCTTTTAACCAGCGCTCCGCCCCAAGAAAACAAAGCGAAGAACTTGCTTGAGCATCGAGATCAATGACCAGAACTTTCTTATTGCCATAGAGAGCAAAGCCGTAAGCCAGCATCATTGTTACAGTTGTTTTGCCCACACCGCCTTTGCGGTTTGAAATTGCAATAAACTTCGTCAACTTTTAGTGCTCCTTTAGTTTTCTCTCACGGCTATTACTTTTTTAGTGGCGCTTCAGGTTGCCCACCAGCAACCGCGCTGCTGAACCCTTTGGCCTCCGAGAGGCGCTTGCGCCGGGCTCCACTGTCGCTCCGCCATGTCATTTAGCCCGAAAAGGGCTAAGTTCCTTCTTCTTATTGCTTGTTCTATACAATTACTGTTTTAAACTGCGACTCAAGCGGTCTAGAGTCTTTGAGAAATGTAAAGATTTTATGACCAGAATGAGGTTTCTGGATTTCTAAAATGGAGTTCGTGTAGACGATAAAGATTATAGTTGTTTGCGGGATTTGATGGCTGCGGCTAATGTGCCTTCATCTAAATAATCTAGCTCGCCACCAACGGGGACGCCGTGAGCTAGTCGAGAAATTTTTACGTTCGCATCTTCCAATAAATCTGTGATGTAGTGTGCTGTCGATTGGCCCTCAACCGTTGCGTTTAACGCGATGAGTATTTCAGATATCTCATCACCATTGGCTCGCTCAACTAGTGTTGTTAGATTTAAATCATCCGGTCCTACGCCATCTAAGGGAGACAGTGTGCCACCTAAAACATGATACTGACCTTTGATCACTTCTGCCCGCTCAAGCGCCCATAGATCTCCAACTGTTTCAACCAGACAAATCATGGACTTATCACGGCGTTCATCCTGGCAAATGGCACAAGGACTGATGGTGTCGATATTACCGCAATTGCTGCATTCAACTATTTTTTCAGCGGCCTCTGTCATGGCTTTTGCCAAGGGGCGCATCAGTTGATCTTTTTTCTGCAAAAGATGCAATGCAGCGCGTCTTGCTGAGCGGGGCCCTAGGCCTGGAAGTTTGCCTATCAGCTGAATTAATTCAGCAATTTCTGGTCCAGTAACATTTTTTGACATTCTTAATGCTCCTTCAGTTGCCTACTAGCAACCGTCGCGTTAATGCTCCTCTGTTCTCTCTCACGGGCTGTTCTGCTGCTTCGCAGCAGGCCCTCCGAGGGGCGGCGCTTGCGCCGGGCAAGCTAGCTTGCCATGTCCTGACGCCCGAAAAGGCGTCACTCCTTCTTCGAGTAGCTCGTTTTCTTTTCTCTCACGGCTATTCCAACCGCTTTTTATAGTGCTTCAATTGCCTACCAGCGACTGTGTTTTAACAGCGCTTCTGTTGCCCACGAGCAACCTCGTTTTAGCAGCGCTTTTGTTGCCCACGAGCAACCGCGCTATTTCTTATGGCCTTTTAACTGAGTCGCGTTGATGAGAGTAGCTGTTAGTCCAATAATCTTTAGGCAAGAAACTAAAAAAGGAGGCTCAGCCCCCTTTTTTGTAAATACTAAAAATAATATGCAACCGCGTTGCTTAAAACAAGTTCATGCCAGGAGGGATTGGTAGGTCTCCTGTTGCTTCTTTCATTTTTTCTGCTGAGAATTCTTCAACTTTGACGCGCGCATCTTTGTGAGCTGCAATAATTAAATCTTCTAAAATATCAGCTTCATCTTCTTTCAGCATGCTTGGGTCAATTGCGAGACCTTTCATGTCTCCCTTGCCATTTAAAGTGACTTTGACCATGCCAGCGCCGCTTACGCCTTCAATGTCGGTATTTGCTAATTCTTCTTGTATTTCAGCCACTTTGGTTTGTAGCTCTTTGGCTTTTTTCATGATGTCAAACATGTGCATCCTCCCGGTTTCCGGGCTCCTTTTTAATTTAAATGTGATTAGTTCTGTTCGTCTTCAGATTTCATTGGTTTGATTGATACAATTTCGGCACCGGGAAAATTTTGTATGACGCCCTGAACTGAAGGGTGAGATTGTATCTGCTCAAGTTCTTTTTGTTCTTTTACCCGTCTTTGGCTGCCAATTGTTTGTTCGCCGCGCTCATGAGAAAGAGCCACCATCCAGCGAGCGCCTGTCCAGCGAGACAGTTTGTTTGTCAGGTCTCCGGCTAAACCATCAGTTGCCCCGTCTAACAGATGTAATTCAATGCTGCCTGGTGCAAACCGTACGAGCTCGGCATATTCTTCTAACTGTAGCTTGAGCTTTACATCCCTTTTTTCACCGATGAGTTCCAATACATCTGCAAAAGTTTCAAGTGTCGGTAACTGATTATTTTCTGCGTGGGGTGCGGTTATTTGTTGAGTTTGCGGAGCACCGCCCAAATGCATATCTGGGCCATTGACCGAACGTGTCATTGTATGTACTCCGGCACCACCATCAATAGAAGAAGCTGTCGCTCCATCCGGGCTAGGTTGACCACCTTGACCAGCATTTGGGCTACCGCTTGATCCCAAAACAGGTCCGTCCTGAGCTTTTTTTAAAGCGGCTATAACATCTCCTGGGGCAGGTAAATCGCTCATATAAAGCAGACGCATTATGATCATCTCAGCTGCACTCACCTGATTGGGAGCTTTACCAACCTCTTCATAGCCTTTCAGCAGAGTTTGCCAGCCTCGGCTCAAGACAGCCATTGATAATTTACCAGCCATGTCAATGATTTGAGCCTTTGCGGCTTCTGGCAAATCGTCATTGCCGACTTGACCACTTTCGGTGCTTGTATTACTGCCGCTTAAAGCTTTTGTTCGGGTAACAATGTGTACCGCTTCAGCCATATCGGAGATGATTTGCTGCGGGTCGCCACCATTATCGTAAAACCTGCGAAATTCGTTTAATGCCTCTGGAGCGTTGCCAGCGAATATTGAGCCTAACAGGCCTAAAATTTCAGCTTGATCGGCCAGACCTAACATCGATCTGATATTATCAGCGGAAATAGAATCTTCATCAGCGCGGGCAAAGGCTTGATCAAGCAATGACAGACCATCACGTACAGAGCCTTCAGCGGCTCTTGCAATCAGACTGATGGCATCTTCATCAATTTTCACATCTTCTTTTTTGGCAATATTAGCAAAATGCTGCTCGAGGTCGCGAATATCAATGCGGCGTAAATCAAAGCGCTGGCAACGGGAAAGAACTGTAACGGGAACTTTGCGGAGCTCTGTTGTTGCAAAGATGAATTTAACGTGGGCTGGTGGCTCTTCTAACGTTTTTAGCAGCCCATTAAAGGCTGACTTTGAGAGCATGTGCACTTCGTCGATGATGTAAACTTTATAACGGGCCGAAACCGGCTTATATCTGGCCGCTTCAATGATTTCCCTGATATCATCGATGCCTGTGTGGGAAGCTGCGTCCATTTCCATTACATCAACATGAGACCCTGCCATAATGGCGGGGCAATGAGTGCCCTCTTCTGTCATGTCGATGGTGGGTGAGTTGATCGTCTCAGTTTCGAAATTTAAGGCGCGCGCCAGAATTCGCGCGGTGGTTGTTTTCCCAACCCCTCTCACACCTGAGAGCATGAACCCCTGGGCGATGCGATTGCTTTCAAACGCATTGCGCAAGGTTTGCACCATTGGTTCCTGGCCGATGAGGTCTGAAAAATCAGCTGGGCGATATTTGCGAGCAAGCACGAGATATGGATCTTGCGCTGCGCCTTGATCTGATTTTTTAGATTTAGTGGCAGACTTAGAGATTTTTTGGGCTTTTGATGGCTTTTTTTCTGAAGTTTTATCTTTATTTTCCGCCATTTGATCCACCATTTTGTACCAACACTTTGTTTAACCATATAGCGCGGTCTGACTAAGAGCAGCACTGTTTATTGCCTCTCTTCAACATTTTAAATGTAAAATGCCTTAAAATGCAAAATGTCTTAAGAAAACAATATGTGTTGGCTGTGTGAAACTTGCTAGCCACATGAGAAATAATCATCAAAAATGAAGGCCGCAAAAATCATAAGATTTAAAAGGAGGTTGGACGGCAACCCGATTCCGAATCGTTAGGGCTGCTTCCTTCCGGACCTGACCCGGTTGGCGAAGGACTCGTCCACCGCCAACCTCCCAGCGCATATTTTCCACATTCTTTATTTAAAATGCAAGCACTTTTGATCAAAATTCTCAATTTTTAAGTTAAGCGACCTTTTTGAAGCCGATATTCATGTGCTTTGTAGGTTCCTAAGATCCTTACCTGAGATGAGAAAAAGCTCAATTCTTCAAGGGCTAACTGTACATTCTTGGTTGCCGGATGCCCCTCAATATCGGCATAAAACATCGTTGCGTTGAACGTGCCTTCAAGCTGATAACTCTCTAGTTTGGTCATATTCACACTGTTTGTGGCAAAACCACCCAGCGCTTTATAGAGGGCTGCAGGTACATTTCTTACATTAAAGATGAAGGATGTCATCACTGGACCATCTTCAGGCAAGGCATCATTAGGCTCTTTGGAGAGAATGAGAAACCTTGTGGTGTTATGATCTGCATCCTCAATATTGCTTTTAATGATGTCTAAATCATTTATTTCAGCAGCTAAAGTGGAAGCAATTGCAGCCTCTGATTTATTGCCTTTTTCTTTTATCAGACGGGCAGAACCAGCTGTGTCAGCTTCGATGACAGGCATTATGCCAAGCTCTTTAATGATTTTACGGCACTGACCTAACGCCATTGTGTGACTGTGAACAGTTTTAATATCTTCTAATTCGGTGCCTTTATTGACCAGCAATTGGTGGCGCACGCGCTCAAAATGCTCTCCAATTACATAAAGCCCTGATTCTGGCAAAAGATGATGGATATCAGCAACACGCCCAGCAACTGAATTTTCAATCGGGATCATGCCAAGATCCACATCTCCACTGCTCACAGCTGCAAATGCCCCATCAAAAGTTGGGCACGGAATGGCCTCAGCGCCAGGAAAAGCATCATTACAAGCCAAATGAGAGTTTGCACCGGGCTCACCTTGATAAATGATTTTTAACTCTGAGTTTGTCATTTTTATTTTTCTTTCTTACGGGCTTCCAACTTTAAGAGAAGTGAAGTTCGATTATTTATTCTAAGATGATTGGAGCAAGGCACGAGCTTTATCAAGATCTTCTTGTGTATCCACTCCTAGTGGGTGCGTTTTGACGATTGCAACATCAATCCTCATTCCAGCTTCTAAAGCCCTTAATTGCTCTAGCTTTTCTCTCAGCTCTAGCTGTGAAGGAGGCAATTTGATAAAGGCCTCTAGACTCGCACGCTTATAGCCATAAATTCCAATGTGATGATAGTAAGGGCCGTCTCCATGGGGAGCTGTTGCTCTTGTGAAATAGAGGGCTCTGTGATGGTGTTGCTCGATCTCAGTTCCCACTATTTTCACGACATTCGGGTTCGTTTTTTCACTCTCGTCGACGATTTCTGCTGCTAGAGTTGAGATGTCGACATCTTCATCTTCTAAAAGAGCTGCACATTGACGCACGACTTCAGGGTCTAATACTGGTAAATCACCTTGCAAATTTATGATCGTGTTAAACTTCTTTTCCGGATCATATTTGTGCAATGCCTCGCAAATTCTGTCTGAGCCGCTTGGATGATCACTACGAGTTAAAACCGCCTTACCACCTACATTCTGGATAACCTCAGCGATGCTTTCATCATCAGTAGCCACAACTACGGGGCCACAATCCGCTTCACAGGCTCGACGCCAGACATGAACAATCATTGGCTCACCAGCAATATCCTTCATTGGCTTGCCGGGTAATCTGGTTGCCTGCATGCGGGCTGGTATTAAGATGAGATTTGTGTTATTCGCCACAACCATAATGTTGGAAACTCCAAAAGTCGTCTAAAAGGCCAAATTATCGACACTTTTTTTCAAATTTACCTGAGAAAATCTGTTTTCACTGGTTGATTGGACAAACAGACAAGGCTAGTTTGCACAAATAATGAACTCTATCAATCTTAAGATTGAATTTTACAAGACCTGTTTCTAAAGGATACTGCTTTCATGAATGCATTTGAATTAAACAAAATTATGGGCTGGGTGTTGGCTGCTGCACTCGTTATTGTTGGCGGGCAGACCTTCATGGAAATTTACGCAGACGGCCATGGCGACGGCCAGTTTTTTCCTCGCGCTGTTGTTCAAGCTCTATTG
>CAXIDO010000136.1:0-6450 GCA_964022745.1 uncultured Methyloligella sp.
TGACCATATAATAAAAAGATAACAACAAAAAACCTTGCACATATATATATCAATCGAGGACAATACTACTATTATAACAAGGGTCTTTACGACAAAGCTTTGGCTGATTTTGATCAGGCAACAATTTTGGATTCGAGTAATACAGTAGCTTATATTGAAAGAGGGAAGGTTTTTAATAAAAGAAAGCAGTATGACAGAGCTTTGACTGAATATAATCAGGCAATCCGTTTAAAAACTAGATTTGAACATGCTTATAATGGTCGAGGTAAGTCCTATTATTTTAAGGGGCAATATAATAAAGCTATAGCTGATTTTGATCTGGCCATTCGAATAAACCCCAAATATGTAAATTCATATATTAACCGAGGACATGCATTCTCCAATAAAAAGCAGTTTGATAGAGCGCTGATTGATTATAATAAAGCTATCCGTTTAGACCCTAAACAAGCTATCTCATATAGTAGTCGGGCGGGTATACATAGATTCAAAGGAGAATATAATAAAGCTATAATTGATTTAGATCAGGCAATTCGGTTAGATTCGGAAAATGCAAAATATTATTCTGAACGTGGGAATGTATATTTGTTTAAGAAACTTTTTGATAAAGCTTCAGACGATTATACAACTGCACTTCATCTAAATCCTAAAGATGCGGAGGCTTATGGCGGTCGTGGGTATATTTATTTGATAAAGGGATTATATGATAAGGCCATTGCTGAATATAAACAGGCCATTCAATTAAACCCTAAAAGTACTAATTTCTATAATAACCGTGGTCATTCTTACAACCGAATAGGTTTGTATGATAAGGCTATAGCTGACTTTGATAAAGCAAACCGTCTAGATCCCAAGTTTGCAAACCCCTATAATCATCGAGGGTATGCCTTCAATCAAAAAGGTTTGTTTCAAAAGGCAATCAAAGACCTCAATAAAGCCATCAGTTTAAAACCAAAATATGCGAGTGCGTATAATCGACGAGCTTATTCATATTATAAGTTAGGTAAAATTGAACTGGCTCAGTTAGACGCAGAAAAAGCAGTTGCTTTAGACCCTAAAAGTAAAGATTATAAAAAGACATTAGACGAAATTTTATCTTCCAATGTCGTAGTCGCAGAAAAAAAAGCTACGAAAAAAGAAAAAACAAAAGTCGCCAATTTGGAAAAAAAGCAGAAAGCTTATAGAAGCACAGGCAAACGTATTGCGCTTGTTGTTGGTAATGATAAGTATCAAAATTTATCAGCTAACGCTCAATTGCAAAAAGCTCAAAATGATGCAAGATCAACTGCAGAGACTTTCACTTCATTAGGGTTTGATGTCATGCGCGGTTTTAATTTAAAGCGCCGCGATATGAATGTGCACATTACCAGATTAGCAAATAAAATCGAACCTGGTGATGAAGTGATGTTTTTCTTTGCGGGGCACGGTGTGCGTATTGAGGGGCAGAATTATTTATTGCCCACAGACATCCCACCAATCAGTGAAGCTAATGAAGATTTGTTAAAATCAGAGTCGTTGAGGGTTGATAGAATATCAGAGATGTTCCGTAAAAAAGGCGCTCGTCTTTCTGTCTTGATCTTAGATGCTTGCAGAGATAATCCTTATAAAGATACGCGTGGGCGCTCTGTTGGTGGAACGCGGGGTCTTGCCCCAATGGATCCGCCAGAGGGAACGCTTGTGTTGTTCTCTGCTGGTGCTGGCCAGCAGGCACTTGACCGCCTAAGTGATGATGACAAAAACCCTAACTCAGTTTTTACGCGCACATTTCTTCCGATGATCAAGCAAGAAGGTTTGGAGCTTTCACGTCTTTCAAAACTTGTCAAAGCTAAGGTAAGAGAACTTGCAAAAACTGTTGGGCACAACCAAACTCCGGCAGTTTACGATGAAGTAATAGGTGATGTTTTTTTGGCCAAACAATAATGGGCCATGTATTGTTATTTTAATATATAGAGAGCTTGGTTAATCTAACATTTTTAATTACCTTATGAAATCAAATCCATTTTCATCAAAGAATTTCACGCTTAATCCTTGTTTTAGTTAGGTATTTATGATTGCAATTCCGTTTATCATGGCACGGCATTGTCTGTCATAATTTGAGGAGTTAATCGTGAACGAGTTTACTGCGCTGGTTAAAAAAATTCAACAGGTGCGGCAAGCGCCGTGGGAAGAGCAAAGGAATGTTTTTGCGGATATTTTCCATGACCCTATGACACTTGTTATCGCTCGCTACGGGACACGTAGTGTGCGCCTTTTCGTCTCGCTAAATCACCTGTAAGCATGGCAGATGTAGAGATAGAAACGCGGCCTATTGAGATCGCCGAGCTTTGTGCAGAAAACGACCCAGATAACGGCATTGCCCCAGAGGGGAGCGAATATCATCTATTAAATGATTTGCTAAAACGTTTTATGCATCTCGAAGGCAAAGATTTAGCAGAGGTTGAAAGCTGGGTTTGGTATGAGCATGAGCCCTATCCCATCATCAACGGAAAACTGAATTTTCGTCCGCGAAAATACGATTTTTCTATATGTGATGAAGACGAGTGGTTTGAGCTACCTTTACAAAGCCGCAGTGATTACATCCATTACTATACTGGTCTGGACTATACGACCCCCAAACGTCTAGCACTTACGATGCCGGATGGGTTTATGCGAGCTTTTGACATGGAGTATGGCTTTATCGGTCCTGAGGATTTTGTTTGGCTTAAAGCGTTGCCTACATCAGTAAGAGCGCGGGCTAGTTTTGAAGGCATTCGTGCGGCTGACATGAAAGATATGCCCCGCAACCCAGAAGAAAAAAACGCGGGATGGCCGCCAGGAACAGAGCGTTTCGACCGTGGCGATGAGCCACCTCGTGTAACTGGCACCCATGCATATGGGCCAGGACGGCAGCATGGTACACTCATACGCTTGACCCAACAGGGCATGTCGCTGATACCTGGTACTTGCAGCTCGAAGGAAGACGCAGATCATATGGTCGCTTTGATCGCTAGAGATGGTGATACGCTAGATGGAACTTGGCAAATTTCTGAGGATGGTGCAAGTTGGAATGGTCCATCATTAGACAAAGTGGAACATTCTTGGTGGGGATTCTCTGTTCGTATTGGCCACGGTGGAGCTTGTCCAGGCAGCACATGGCGAGTTATTTTGGTTTCTACATGCGATTTTGCTGGGCCTGAATTTCTGGAGCCACCTAAACTTGGGCCTGGTTTCGATTATCTGATCGGGTATATCGAAGGTGATGGAGAAGCTGAGCAACGATGCGGAGCGATTAGTTCTCGGACAGGCGAGGTTATGATTCCCTTTGACTATGTTTCCTATGAAGAAATTGGGATGGTAGCTGACTGCGTTGTGTTCACAGACAAGCATGATCGACACAACGTTTTCGATGAAAATGGGAAGAGAGTTCTTGGGCCCCTGAAAACCTTTGAAATACCTGATGAATTCAGAGAGAGACGTTATGCTTCACGATACGAAACTTCAGAAACCGAAGAGGAGCGCCGGAAGTCCTATATTCGATTTGACCTATTAAGTATGTACCAAACTGCCAAAGCAAATAAACGCTTTGGTGATCTGGATCGACATGCACCGACTCTCAAAGCCTATGCAGGGTGTTTCAAGGAAGGCCGTAAAGATGCGGAACTCGCTGGCCTTTGGAATGCCAGTGTGGAGATTGTTAGTGATGGGGAGATTTATGGCACGGCGCTCAAAAAGGGCATGTCAGGCCATGTAAGTTTTGGTGCAGTTGTCCAGATTGGCGGATCATCCATGTTCGATTGGGAAACAGAGCTCCCAGTTACAGGGTTGGCAGACCCCGAAAACCCTGAACGTGTAATCGGCGTTCCTTTTGATATGTTGCGTGTTCGCAAATCGTCAGAACGAAAGAGTTTTTTTCCTGACTTATCTTTGATTGATTGGAAAGAATGGTTATCAATTGCTAGGGGCTTCATTTTAGCTTTTACAGGCCTGATGTTGATACTGCAATTGATGTGGGACGGATTGCCCTTACGAGAGTTATGTATCGGAGCAGTTTTTCTCTATATGTTGTTTTGGGGAGCTGAAGCCTATCTAGAGACTGTAGGTAAACAAAAAGAAAAACCTGAGGACGAAAAAGATAAGCTTGATGAAGTATCTCTCGAAAAATCTCAAGAAAAACAGTTTGTGCTTTATGAAAAAATTCAAGAAGGTGATTGGGGATACAACAAGGAGACGGTAATATTCACCAGAAATTACGATGGATCAGTTAATATTAGCAATAGTGATTATGGCGAGAAAAATGGCCAATGGACTGAACAGTTGTTAGATAGCTTCATAAAATTCAATCAGGAAAATGCACAAGAATTGAAAGAAGACTTTTTGCATGAGTGCTTCTCTGAAGGGTGGGGCAAAGGAATAAAGGTTCTGATTGAATGGTGTGAGGAAAATGATGTTGCTTACGAAAAATATGCAATGCAAAACAACTGATGCCATGCGAGTGACGCAAGTTTTGTATCCCGCTTAGAGGAGCCTATTACTTTATATCTCCTTGGAAATTATGAATAAGTTCTTAAGTGTTTTACTTGCATCGAGTATAAGAGAAACTCTTTACTTTAATTAATTTTTTTGTCTGTTAATCTGGGAATTCGAATGAATAGACCCAGGATATCACAAATGAAAGCTCTTACTCTTCAAGTTTTTAAAGGGCTAATAGTTAGTTTATTACTACTGCACCCTCAAATAGCACAAGCTGATGAAATTGAGAGTGCTTATAAGGCTGTTGAGTGGGAAAAGACCTTTGGCGGGAAAGGTTCTGATGCTGTTTTCTCTATTGTTTCTCTAGCTGATGGCGGCGCAATGATGGCAGGATACACAGAGTCTAAAGGACAGGGTAGTTACGACGCTTGGGTTATTCGTATAGATGGGAAGGGAAACCTCGTTTGGGATAAGACTTTTGGAAGTAAAGCGTCTGAGTACGCAATATCTTTGGTTGCTCTCCCCGATGGTGGAGCCATAATTGCTGGACAAAAACTTTCAACAACAAAAAGCTTAACTGATGCATGGGTGTTTCGCATTGATGCGCAAGGGAACCTCATTTGGGAGAAAACTTACGGAGGCAATAAATTTGACGCAACCATGGCGATGTCCATCACCTCTCTTCCTGATGGTGGTGCAATGGTAGCCGCAAAAGCGGCAAAAGGAACAGACTTGGGTGATGTGTGGGTGTTTCGCATTGATGGTGACGGAAATATTATTTGGGAAAAAAACTTTGGTAAGAAAAACTCTACTGACAATGTAAGGTCTATCATTTCTTTGCCTGATGGCGGTGCATTGATTGCAGGCAGTACATATTCAGATAAAATAGCCACTATGGTAGCTTGGGTTCTCCGGCTTGATGCACGAGGTCATTTAGTTTGGGAAAAAACCTTCGGCGGGGATGGATATGATTCAGCTAAATCTATTGTAGTGCTGCCAAATGGCTCCCTAATGATTGCCGCAATAACATCTTTAAAGAAGTTCGGCAAAAAACATGCTTGGTTAATCCACCTTGATGAGGATGGGAATAAAATTTGGGATAGAACTTACGGTAAGGAAAACACCATTAGTGCCTATTCTCTAGTTGCTGTGACCGATAAAAGCCTAATGTTAGCTGGAGAAATCTATCGTAAAAACGGCAAAAAGGCTGACGCTTGGGTCTTACGAACTAATCGGCAAGGGAAGAGTTTAACTAAATAAGGCCAGAAGCTGATTTTGTTGGTGTTATTTGAAAATATACATATGCCATTTGATTTGATCTAAACCTCTTACTTATTTAACTAAGAAATTGTTAATGTATATTAAAATTTCTTTTAAATAAGAATAACTGTGATAAGTAATATCTTCATTGTAAATTTTAAAAATGATTAAAAGCAGAGACAGTATGAGCAAATTAATTTCAATTATATTCACTGGTTTTATGATGCTTGTACTTTGGACATCAAGTCTTTTTGCTGAAGTCATCTGCAATAAAACTTATCATATTTCAAATGTTCGCCAAGGGCCGAGTGCTAAGAATTATCCAATCGTTGCTAGCCTAAAAAACGGAGCACGCGTGATCGTTTTAAAATGATGAAGGCTACAAATATTATCACATTAAATTTCGTGTTAAATCGCCGAGCAGCGGGAACCCCGTTTTTCAAACAGGATATGTCTTCCATGAATTGTTGAATAAGGCAGATGTCTGCAAAACTAATCAGGTGGCACAAAAAAACACAAATCAACGAAAACATGCCCTTCCCAGCAGTATTGTTTCAAAAAAAAGTTTCCCCGAAATTTGGAGCGGTCTAGGCGCTCAAAATGATGGTTCTAAATGGCCCGTTGAGGTTATTTTTTCCGGTAAGAATGCAAAAGTTAAGTACCCCAGTTTAAACTGATTAGGAATTTGGCATCGAAAAAATCATGTTAAGGGAGAAATAGCTTATTTCGAGAGACGTATAGCAG
>CAXIDO010000137.1:0-6449 GCA_964022745.1 uncultured Methyloligella sp.
GCGTAACCCTGTTACACGATCCAGCAAGCCCCAAAGCCCCGTTCGTAAGCGATCTAATCGCTCTTGCGCTTCCCGCGCCTTACGGGCTGTTTGTTCTTTTGCCATTTGCTCTTGTTCACGCCTATGCTGTTCTTCTTTTCGCTCACGTTCTGCGTTCAACCTGTCTTGACGCTCTTTAATTTGTCGTGCTTCTTCGATCCGTATTTGTTTTAGGCGCTCAGCAACCATCATTCCGGCTTGCTCATGTGCTTTTTCTACATTGGGCAATCCTTCATCATTACCCATGCGTTCGCGCACCTGTTTAGCCTTAATACCAACCCAGCGGGAAACAGAATAAACCTCACCCTCGTGATCCACAGCTACAAAGCTCCGCCTGTCTCCCTTAGCCAGAACATAGCCTTGTTCTTTAAGAGCATTGGCATAAGCTTCTTTGGAGTCTGAAGTCGCCCACGTATCCTGAAACATGGTCTTTTGTTGTCTGGGGTCTTTTCCGGCACGTTTGGCTTGTTGCCATTCAGACAGGGTAAAGTTGCGTTTATCCGTGAGTTCTTTATTGAGGTGACCTTTTGGCATTGTCCAATTGTGTTCAATGTAAAGTTCTTTGGACACTTCCTGCATTTTTTGTTTTGAGAAGGACAGTTGGACAGCTTTCATTTCCTCGGTATTGATCCGGCACCAAACCGCATGAGCATGACGGCGCAATTCTCCATCGTCGCCGTATTTCTCGTGGAACACGATAGCCCGAGGCTGGTCATTTAATCTTAAACGTTCCTCTGCCTTTGATATAGCTTTACGAAAGTCTTCTTTGCTTACTTCTTCATTCTTGGGCGGATTTATACTTAGTGAGAAAAGGTGTTGTTTACACTTTGTTGCACGGCTAATGGCATGAGATTCCAGCAAAGCATCATCCAAATTATCAGAAGCGAAGCCACGTAATTCATCAAGTTCAACACGTTCATTTTCATCTTTTTGTAGATGTTTGGCTAAATCCCTAGCCCCACCTCTTTGATTGCCAACTAAGATCATTTCTTCTTATCCGGTCTAAGGCCAAGGGCTTTAATTAAATCATTGCGCATATTAATAACGCAGAGACAGGCAACATTTATTTGTTCCTCTGTCTCTGGTGTCAAAACCAAAGTTCCATTTTCAAGCTGTTCAATGATAGTGTTTAGGTTTTTGAAAACTTCTGTTTGGCCGAGAGCACTCAATGTTTGCGCTAATAGCTGCATATCGGTGACAGGATTAGCATTGTATTTTCGCTTGCGCGGGATAGCCTCATCAAACACAAGACTTTTAATATAAGAATTTAGGGATTGCCCCTTTGCATCCTTATTTAACTGTTCACGCTCCTCATCAGAAAAACGAACTGAGACGGGTGTAGGCCGTGATTTCTTGGCTGGTTTCTGCTTTAAGCCAGATTTATCTCTGAATTGTTTAGTAATGGATTTCTCTTGAGTTTTGATAGTAGAAGGCTTCATGGGCGCAGCTCCTCTATATCAAAATCAATATGCTTTAGTTGCTCATTCCAGTCCTCTAGGATCTCAAAAATATCGTTCGAAGTTTCTCCTTCTAGGCGCGCCATTTCACAATAAATGATTAATTTACTGACTTGTAAAAGCGCAGTGCTTGCGGCGTAAATTCTTTCCAGACCATTTTCTCGCCTTTTAAGTATTACTCCGCAAGATCTTTATAGCTTCATATCTTTAGTTTTGTTATATTGAATATATAAACGCAAAAAGGAAAATTTTATGATTGTCGTTGAATTTATCTCTGAGGTTCGAGATTAATTAAATGATCGATTAATGAAACGGCATAGCCAAATTCAAACAGCTATTTCATAATCGTAATCTCACAACCTCGCTGAAACCGAAAGTCCCTACCCTTGGTAGTAAGACCTTCATGGTGCTTGATATTTTACTGCGCCAGCTCTTTAGCGCGCCGTACTTAGTGAGAAATCAATGACATATAAAATTTCTGAATTGGCCAACCTTGGTTGGAATGCCTTCTTTTTATCACAACTTGATACAACAGATTTAAATTCTTACGTTCCTGTAAAAGTTATAGAAGTACACCGCAATAATTTACGTGTTGTGGGAATTTCTCTAGATCGAACAATACCACCCTTCCATTCCGATGAGGGAGAGGGTAGTTCAGTTGCAACGGTCGGTGACTGGGTCTTGCTTGACGCCAAAACTTTAAAGCCAAACCGTTTGCTGCTTCGCAAAAGTTTATTTAAACGCCGTGCCTCTGGTACAAGCCGTCAGCTCCAGCTCATCGCAGCAAATGTGGACACATTGTTTATCGTCTCTTCTTGTAACCAGGATTTCAATATTCCAAGGCTCGAGCGTTACTTGGTTATGGCTAGCGAAGCGAACGTAACCCCCATAATCATTTTAACAAAGAGTGATTTGTGTGAAAATCCAGAAAGCTTTGCTCAAGCAGCCCGTAAATTACAACCGGGCCTCCTAGTGGAAACAGTTAATTCACATGCACAAAACACATTAGACTGTCTAAGCCTATGGTGCGCACAAGGACAAACAGTTGCCCTCTTAGGCTCTTCAGGAGTTGGAAAATCTACACTTGTTAATTCTCTTATGGGATCAACTGAAATTACAACGCAAGCTATACGAGTGGATGACGATAAGGGCCGGCATACAACAACTTCAAGAAAGCTGTACTTCACACCCCAAGGAGGCTTGTTGCTAGACACACCTGGAATGCGCGAGCTGCAATTGACAGATGTTACAACCGGTCTTGACAAAGTATTTTCTGATATATGGGGATTAGCTCAACAGTGTCGTTTTAAAAATTGTGAACATAACTCTGAACCAAATTGCGCTGTTCTTTCAGCTGTCGATAAAGGAGAACTCGATGCCAACCGTTTGAAACGATGGCGTAAACTTATCGCTGAAGAATCTTACAATTCTGAGAGCCTTGCAGAAAGGCATGTACGAGAGCGGGCATTTGGGAAAATGGTTAAAAACGCAAAAAAACAAAAACAAAGAAAAGATTTCCAATGATCAATATTAAATCTGTTACAAGATTAAAAATGTAGAAATCAATCAAGGGTGCTAGCAGACAGAACAGGTGGTTCAGTAAAGTGGCTTGATTGAAACAATCATTCAGTCACACTTGCTAGCACCAAGCCTTTTTCAATCCAAAGCTGCACGCGCAAGCCTTGCAATTGATGCACAAGGGGTTTTTCCCCTTTGTCGACATTGGGGAGAAAAGAAAACTTCTTAGGATGATATGACGTCTCGTAAAGAGTTGAGGATTTACCATTGCCCGTATCATAACGCAATTGGACTGCCAAAGCACGCTTGATGCTACAATAACGGCCACCAAGCAATCGTCCATGCATCTCGTTAAAGACCTTTGAGACAATCGGGTTAAATTGTAGTTCCACCAAATGTTTTTTAATGGTGCCCATATCAGAAGATTTAACCTCAAGCGGTTTCAGCAAAATATGGTTAGATACAACTTCATGCGAAATATCTTCAGCTAAATCTGTTGGTTGTGCGAAGAGAATGAATGAAAGGAAAAAGACAACACAAGCCACCATGCCGTTAAGGTAAATTGATGAAGCAGGTAAAGCAAAAAATTTACGCACCTTAGTGTTAGTCGTAGCCGACTGGTAGTATTGTTCCGTTTCTTGCAAAGCTTTTAAAGCCGTAAGTTGTTCTTCAGATAAGCGAACGCCAGCAAGATTATCTTGAAGGTGTTGATTTATTGGTTTTCTTTCCATGATTAAATAACTTTCTTATCTTCATTTAAAAGCTCGAGCTGAGTTCTCAAGCGAGCTTTTAATCGGTGAATTTTAGAGAGCAAGGTACCCTTCTTCACCCCGAGGTCATCTGCAATTTCCTGTACAGTATACCCCTCAATTGCAAACAGATACAAAAGCTCTCTTTCATCAACATTCATCATGGCCCAGCATGATTGAAAGTCTTGCTTTGTGATCAGGATCTCTTCAATAGAATGATCCTCAGTAATTAAAATCGGTTCCAACTCACAATCATCATAATCAATATGATTGAACTTCTGATCATGGCGCATCTTGTCAATAAATAGATTTTTGATAGACCGCCTGACATAAGCCGCAGGTTTGAGAATGTGGTTTTTGTCAATGGTCGATTTTTGTGCGCGTATAAAGTTCTCTATCGATTGTTGTAACAGTTCAAACGCATCATCTTCATTGCCAGCCAAAGCAACGCCATACTTGAATAAGTTTTGATAATCAGCTTCAGTCAGCATTTAGTCAGGACTCACTTTCGTCGGAACTTATTGTCCCGGACATTATAAAACAAAATCACTTATAATCCCTTTAGAAATGTAGTCTCCAAAAGGAGGGGGCTGCATGACCCCATCAATTTCTCGGGCAAAATTTTGGCAAAGATCATTAAAGCAACATTCATCTTTTATAGCGCTAAGAACTGAAAAATCATAAGCATCCACCTGGTCTATGAAGAGTTCAAAATTTGTTGCTGCTGAACCGCGGTGGATCACATAAAAATCTTCTTCTAAGATCACATCGAATGAACGCTCATTGAGTATATTCTCTTCTTGCTTATGAAAGGTGTAAATATCTTTCACATTATAGTGAGAGTGCAAAAGGCGAACATCAGGCCCAAGTTTAAGGATAAGTTTCCCTCTTTGCTCGTCATTTAATTGACCAAATTTTTCGACATCAAAGGCATGTTTTTTATCAGAGAAAAAAGCTTCATTTAGGGCCCATTCCAAAGAGCTCAAATCACATAGAAATTTCAAAGACGCCAACTCATCTCTGGTCTCAACCAGTTCGATCATAAATCCGGGGAAATCAGAGCCATAGACATTCAGGTCATTGTGAAACAACGGATAGAGTTGACAAAAAGAAGTCGCGCATTGGTCAAAATAATCTTCTCCCAATATATGCTGGCAGGTTTCAAAGGTCTCTTTTATGGCATTGACAAGTGCTGACATAGATGTTTGACGGTAAACATTCACACCAACGGACTGACCAATCGGCGTGTCTTTCAAAATGTTAGATAATTCAGAAGCTTCACCCTGCATCAATGCGTCAAATGCGTCTTCAGTTTCTCGAAGGGATATAGAGCCTGATGGTTTATCATCCATAATTGATCTCACTACTTACAAGAGAGTGCTCTGATTGGGCCGTATCCAAAATTTCTTGCGCTGTTTGTTGTTCGCCAAGAAGTACGTCAAATGTGGGAATGTCATTATCCCATTCAATAAGAGAGGCAACTGGTCCAGTTAAGTTTATGGTCCGTCGGTAAATGTCCCAAACCTCAGGACAAACTTTATTATTATGTGCATCAATTAAAAACCCTTCACCAGCCTCATGGCCACCGAGGTGAACTTCTTGTACGGCATCTAGAGGCAAATGTTTAAGTGCCTTCTCGGCATCACGGCCAAGGTTAACTTGATTGACATACATATTGTTCACATCAAGTAAGAGACCACATCCGGTTCGTTTCACAAGGTCAGTGATAAAATCTTCTTCACTAAAGTCATTATTGGGGAAATCAATATAAGCCGAAACATTCTCGATCAACATTTGTCGGTTTAAAAACGATTGAACAAAGTCAATTTTATTGGCGACATGTTCAAGTGTTTTGCTAGTAAAAGGAAACGGCAAAAGATCAGGAATAAATTGAGACCCTGTGCGGGAAAAACTCAAATGTTCCGAATAGACAAGCGCATCTGATTTATCTAGTAGACTTTTGACTTGCTGCAAATAGTCTTCATCGATTGGGGAGGAGGAAGCAATAGACAGCCCAACCCCGTGAAACGTAACCGGAAACAGATTGATAAGTCGCTCTAGTCTGTCGGCAACAATGCCGTCTTCACAGAGCCAATTATCAAGAAGGAGTTCAATCCATGGAACTTCATCTCTTCTATTCATTATATCCGCGAAATGTGGCATACGGAAACCAAGTCCCGCAGATTTAACGGCAGTAAGAGATGAACGTTTCATAGGCTTGAACCCCTTCTTTTAAGAGAGCTTACGATTTTGCTGGTTTCTCACCAACAACAGCACCGCCAGTGATTTTCTCACATGTGCCTTTTGGTAAATAAACCCACTCAGTTTTGAGGTTGTCAGCTTTCGCTTGACCGGCACAAGCATGACTACCATCTTTAGCGCCACAATCATTTTTGCCAGCTTTAGAAACGCCAGCACATTTTTCCCATGCTCCAGGGTTATCAGGCACAGCAAAAGCCGTTGTCGCGCCAAGGCCAGCTGTTGCCATGATACCAGCAGCAGCAAGGGTAGATAGTGTCGTTGTTTTTTTCATAACGCTCTCCATTAAACCGGCAGCCAGTTAAAGCCGGTTGATTTTAATGGCTATACGGTGACCTTTAATGAGGCCGACGCTTTACGACTGCAGAAGATCTTTGCTGGTGGCGTATGCGACTGGACACAGGCTGGCGAAGGGCAAACGGCACTG
>CAXIDO010000138.1:0-6406 GCA_964022745.1 uncultured Methyloligella sp.
TTCAGGCTAGACGTAAGCCAGAAGATTTTGTTTATGATCCGAAATTATCAAAAGCGAGCCGTGATATTCATGATCTATCTGGTCAATTAAAATCGTCGGGTAAGTTGAATTTCTCTCTTTGTCTTTCAGGGCCTCCCGGCACAGGCAAGTCAGCTTACGCACGCTTTTTAGCGAAAGAGCTTGGCTTGGAAGTCATACAAAAACGCGCGTCAGATATTTTCTCAGCCTTTGTTGGTGAAACCGAGAAACAAATTGCGGACGCATTCCTCGAGGCAAGAGAAGCCAATGCATTTTTGATTTTTGATGAAGCAGATAGTTTTCTTTATTCAAGGCAGGAAGCCTCTCGTTCTTGGGAGGTTACCCAAGTGAACGAAATGCTCACATGGATGGAAGAACATTCTTTGCCGGTTTGTTTCACCACAAATTTGATGGACCGTCTGGACACCGCTTCATTGCGCCGTTTCACTTTCCATGTAAGATTTAACTTTATGGATAAAGTCGCGCTTGCGATGGCGTATAAAGTCTTTTTCAATCTTTCCAATGTTCCCGAACATGGGCTGAAGTTTGAAAATCTAACGCCAGGTGATTTCGCTCAGGTGAAAAAACAAGCTGAAGTACTAGGCGCCACCAAAGATGCTGAGCGCTTGATTGCTCTTTTAAAAGAAGTCAGCCAAACCAAACCAGGCAACAGCGAAAACATCGGCTTTTTTAATTAAGGCTCTTTTTTCTCACGGCTATTCCAAGCGCTAATGGCGCTTGGGCCTACAAGGTGCGGCGCGAAGCGCCGGGCTTCGCTGTCGCTTCACAATGTCCCTCAGCCCGAAGTGGGCTGAGCTCCTTCTTCGTATGGAAAGATGACGCTAGTGGCTTTAAGTGTATATAGAGGACCTCTGAGAGAAATAACTTCTTACAACACAAAAATCTTATTTTACGAAGAAGGTATGACGCCACTTCGGCGTCCGGTGCTTAGCGCCGCCCCCCGTAGGCAGACAGCGCGGTAGTTGGTGGGCAACCTAAAGCGCAACTAAAAATCCGTGAGAGAAATAGAGAAAATAAACCTACAATAAGATATTGTGGAAATTTAGTCGTGAAATCATCAAAGTTGTTTATCAGTCTCGCAAATTAGAAGAGTTTCGTGAGGATGTACTATTTCATATGAAATAGTGTTTTAAGGGCTGTTTGAAGGAGTAAAACAGCCTCTTCCTCACGGGTTCTCACAGTCTTGTTACAATATGTTTGATGAAATTCTCAAAAGAGTTCTCTAATTTGGACATATTCCGAATGAAATGTGGGAACTGAAGTTTTTATAACTTACACTTAAATATAAAAGGAGACGTCAATGTCAAAATCTACAATCTCAGCAGCTATCCTAGCAGGCGCAGTCGCAACAGCACTTACAGGTGCTGCAGAAATCAAACCAGCTGGTGCAGCTGATAATGAAAAGTGCTACGGCATTTCTCTAAAAGGTAAAAACGATTGTGCAGCAGGTAAAGGCACAAGCTGTGCTGGTACATCTACAATCGACTATCAAGGTAACGCTTGGACATATGTACCAAAAGGCACATGTGAAAAAATGGAACTTCCAGGTGGCCGTAAAGGTAGCCTTAAAGCATTAGATCGTGACAACGGCTAATTTGCTCTTCTCCCTCCATCGTTAGCTCGGTGGAGGGAGATTTTATAATTTAAAAACTGATGAATTACAGCTAATTCCTGTAAAGAACAGGTTGAAAATGAACAAGACTTCAACAATCAAGCAAACAAGATTACCTGCAAAAGCAGGCGTTGGCCTGAAAGGCGAGCATTATCAAGACATCTGTGAAACATCTCCAGATATTGGTTGGTTTGAAGTTCACCCGGAAAATTATATGGGAGCGGGCGGTGCCCCCCATCACTACTTAACAAAAATCAGAGAAAACTATCCTCTAAGCCTCCACGGTGTCGGGCTCTCAATTGGCGGCTCGCTTCCACCTTCAGAAGAGCATTTAACGCGTGTTAAAGAGTTAGTCGACCGCTATCAGCCAGAGAGTTTCTCAGAACATTTAGCCTGGTCTTCTCATGAATCTGGTTTCTTTAATGATTTACTGCCATTGCCCTTAACAGAAGAAACATGCCAAACCGTTTCTGAACATATTGACCTTATTCAAGAGACGCTTGGTCAAAAACTATTGCTAGAAAATCCCTCAACTTATGTTGGCTTTGAACGAGAAGATTTTACAGAAATTGAATTTTTAAGAGAGATTGTTAAACGCACTGGCTGTGGTTTGCTGCTGGATGTGAATAATGTTTATGTCTCATGCACCAATCATGAGCGCAGCCCCGAAGGTTATATCAAAAATTTCCCAATGGAAGCCGTTGGTGAAATCCATCTTGGGGGGCATGCGCCTGATGAAGATGATCTTGGCAACCCCCTATTAATCGACGCTCATGACAGAAAAGTCGTAGAAGATGTATGGGCACTATATGATCAAGCGATCAGCCAAAAAGGGCCGGTAGCCACTTTAATCGAATGGGATAATGACGTGCCGACCTGGGACGTTTTATTTAGTGAAGCGCAACTTGCCGAAGAAGTTTTGCAAAAATATGAAAGCCAAACTTCATCCACGAATGCATCAGGTAAAGAGTCTGATCTAAAAGAGCCAATTCTAAAAGAACAAGTGGCGTAAAATGAGCGAATGGTCAAAGCTACAATCTTCAGTGTCAAATGCACTTGCAAATCTTGAAGTCGAAGTGCCAACGGGCATTAAACTGCTGAAAGATGGGGTGGTGCCTAAAAAACGCTTTAGTGTTTACCGCAATAACGTCACGCTAAGTCTTATTTCAGTACTGGCCAGCACCTATCCGGTTGTAGAGGAAATTGTTGGAGAAGATTTCTTCGCAACAATGGCCAGAGAGTTCGCCTTAACCCATTTGCCTCAATCGCCAGTGATGATTAATTATGGCAAAGAATTCCCTGATTTTTTAAAGACGTTCGCACCGGTTCAAGAATTGCCCTATTTGAGCGAAGTCGCCCAAATAGAATGGCATCGCAATACGGCCTATCACGGCGCTAATGCAACCCCAGTTACAATTGCGGCCTTGGGAGAGTTTTCGGAAGAAGACGTGCCCAATTTGGAGTTTGAATTTCACCCAACGGTTTCGCTTATAAAAAGTAAATATCCAATAGTGACCATTTGGCAAGCACACCAGCAAGAAAATCCCTCTGAGTTTTTAAAAGGACTGAATATGGATGAGGGTGAAGCTGCATTAATCATTCGCCCTGAATTAGATGTGCTGATTAATCAGGTCTCAATGGGTACATTCGAATTTTTACAAAGCCTTTACAAAGGGCGTTCATTTTCCCTGTCAGTCGAGCAGGCAATCGCAATCGAACCATCTTTCGACATTCCAGCTAATTTAGCTGGTCTCTTTAACTTAGGCGCTGTTACAGGCGTGAATTTAGTGCGTTCCGCCTAAAAGTGGTTGCCGGTTTTAGGAAGAAAGGATCGCAAAGCTAAGAATAAAGCATTTCTTTAAATTCATAAAAAAGAGAAATGTTTCAACAACAAGCTGACATTTGATCAGCAAATTCAAAACATTTAAGGGGACAAAATGACTGGATTAATAAATAGATTTATCTGTCTTTTCAGTTGCATTCCAAACTGGATCTACACAACACTAGCTAGAATTTTCGTCGGTCTTTCTTTTTATAGGTCCGGTTTAACAAAATTTGACGATTATTTTGAAATACGTAGCGTAACTTATACGCTTTTTAATAATGAGTATTTTCCAAATGCACCATTCCCAGAAAGCGTAATTAATGTAATGGCTTTTTGTGCTGCATATGCAGAAGTAATTCTGCCAGTTCTTTTATTTATTGGCCTTGGCTCTCGCTTTGCAGCCTTAGGTTTATTGGTTATGACAATCGTTATCCAGTTCGTTTACCCATCTGCCTACATGCTGCACCTTTCTTGGGGGATTGCCCTTCTGACCATCATCGTCAATGGCGCTGGGCCACTATCACTTGATTATTTCATCAAAAAATCAAGAGGCTAAACCTCACTATCTAAACAAACTCCTAGCCCATTTTGGGCTGGGGGGCACTTGGCACAGCGTCAAAGAAGCCAGGGGCAGAATAGCCATTAGAGAGTAAGCAACCATCACGCCCCGGTTGCTAGTGGGCAACCTGAAGGGGCATTAAAGCCCCGGTTGCTAGTGGGCAACCTAAAGGGGCATTAAAAGAGTATTGAGGGTTCAATGGTTTTAGACCTTTGGGCCCTTTCTGCAATCCTCTCCAGAAATTCCACACTTCCACAAACAGCCGCCTTCATTTCTTCTCCCTGAACCAAGCGGGATAATAGATGAGAGGCAAAAACATCTCCTGTGCCTTTCGGCATTTCAGCAATAAAAGGGCTTGAGAAAATGGTCATTTCGCCTTTATGGATGTGAACGGTTTTAATCAAGTTCAGTTGGTTTTCCTGTGGTCTTGCATCTCTAGAAGAAGGTATCTCAGTAGAAAACCCAATATGAGCTGAGGTCACGACAACATCCGGTACATGAAGTCCATTAGCTTGCACGACAAGGTCATCAAAGCTTAACTGAGGCATCCCGCACAACCACGAAAATTCAAAAAGGTTCGGTGTGATAACATCTGCTAGCGGGAGTAGTAAATCTCGGACAGCTTGAGCCACCTCTTCAGATACATAAAGCCCGGTGTCACAGTCTCCCAAAACAGGATCTACAACTAGGGTTGCAGATGGATTTTCTTCTCGCAATTTTTTGAAGAAAGTCGCAACTTTTTCAACTTGTTCTTCACTTGCAAAATAACCGGTCATAACGCCATTAAGTTTTGTAAGCCAACCATCCCCAGCTAAGGCATTTAATTGAGCGTCCAATACGTTTGCCGGAATTGCATGCCCCGCCATTGTTCCCAGGTCGGGCCGTGAAGCAAGGCTGATAGTTGGCAGGCAAATGGCTTGCAATCTTTGCCTTGCAAAGACAAAGCGAGCAATTGAAAGGCCAACAGCACCCACGCCTACTTCTGAACTTAAAGCCAGAACAGTTCCTTTTGTGGAGCTTTGCATGGGAAGTCCTTTTTAAAAATCATCCGTTTTTGGGTAATAAGTGTATTTTTAAATCACTATACTTTATAGGGCTTTCGTTTTTATAAATAACCCGATAAATTGCAGCCAAATCATAAAAATGGAGAAAATAATGGTCACAATTCGCCCGCGTCGTTCAGTATTATATATGCCAGGCTCAAAAGAACGTGCATTGGAAAAAGGCAAATCATTGCCAACAGATGCCATCATCTTTGATTTAGAAGATGCTGTGGCCCCTGATATGAAGGATATGGCCCGTGACCAGGTGGCAAAAGCAGTTGAAGCCGGCGGATATGGCCAAAGAGAATTGATCATCCGGGTCAACGGTCTTGATACACCATGGTTTAAAGAGGATTTAAAGGCAGCCGCTAGCGCCAAGCCAAATGCGATTTTGGTACCTAAAGTCTCAAGTGGTGAAGATATCAGATCTGTTAGAGATCAGTTAAAGGCCCTGGGCAGTGATCCATCAATTGACATTTGGGCAATGATGGAAACACCTCTTGCTATGCTAAAAGCCTTGGATATCGCAGAAAACGGCCCTTCTGAAAGCCATCGTTTAGCTGTTTTCATTATGGGCACAAACGATCTATCAAAAGAAACTGGGGCCGCAATTAAACCTGGCCGAGAAGCAATGTTAGCCTGGCTATCTACATGCGTTGCTGCTGGCCGTGCATTCGGCATTGATATTGTCGACGGAGTTTACAACGACTTTAAAGATGAAGACGGCTTTAAAACAGAATGTGCGCAGGGCAATGATCTCGGTATGGATGGGAAAACATTAATTCATCCAGGTCAAATCGGCCCTTGTAATGAAATATTCTCCCCCTCTGCTGAGGCTGTCGAATGGGATAAAAAAATCATCGAAGCGTTTGAATTGCCCGAAAACCAAGGCAAGGGCGCAATCACTGTTGATGGCAAGATGGTTGAATTACTACACGCAGAAATGGCCAAACGTACAGTAGCTATCTCTGAAGCAATCGAAGCCCTGGCACAAAGTTAGAAATATTTGGTCTAACTAGAAAGACTTGGTCTAACTATATGAAAATCCGGCAATATTGTACTTTAATGCAATCTTGCCGGGTTTGAAGCCTTAATCTTAATCATATTGAAGCTAAAAACTGTTAGATTTGAGGGGAATAAGCTATGAAATTATATAGATTTTTAACTGGTCCAGATGATGCAAGCTTTTGTCATAGAATAACAGACGCACTAAATAAAGGCTGGGAACTCCATGGTGCGCCGCAATATAGCTATGATCAAAACAAACAGGCCATGTTATGTGGCCAAGCTGTGACCAAGACTGTAGAAGGCAAAGACTATACGCCTGA
>CAXIDO010000139.1:0-6380 GCA_964022745.1 uncultured Methyloligella sp.
GCCAAATGTAGCGACCGATTGTTAGCGGGATCTCTTGAGCAATCCCCGAATAACAATAGAATCTTACTCTCTTAAGATTCCTGGTCAAGAGATCCCTTCAAAAGTTAACAAATATTCGATTTTCGAATAAGGCAAGTTAATTGAGGGAGAATACTCTAATGCCAAACGTAATTTCATCAAATTTAGATTTTGTTGAATATGATTCAACTTATTGCGAACTCTTTATCACATTTAAATCAGGGAGTAAGTACGTGTATTTTAACGTCCCCGAATCTGTATATTGTGATTTGTTAAACGCGCCTTCAAAGGGAAAATATTTCAATAAAAATATTAAGCCTTTTTATCGTTATCAAAGAAGAGGATGGTAAAATGAAGGGTCAAAAGACAAATCTTGAATTTCACCAGGTGATAGAAATCTGGAAAGAGTATAGTCATACCCTAAATCCAGATGAGGTTGCGCTAAATCTCAATTTACCTATCACGGAAGTATATAGAGTTATAAATGGTGAAATATATCCTGAGTCAAAACAAATATTTTTTAAAATATAAAGTCATGCTCTTCTTACCTAGTGACTAAACTACCTACACGATGAAGGAGCCCAGCCCGACTTAGGGCTGGGGGACATGGCAGCTTGTCTGCCCGGCGCAAGCGCCGCCCATCGGAGGGCCTGCCGCTTCAGCGGCAGAATAGCCCGTGAGACAAATTACAAAATAAACTTCGACAAGTCGGTGTTTTTCGCCAAGTCGCCAATGTTTTTCTGAACAAAGTCACCATCAATAGTCACGGTGTCTCCATCCATATCAGATGCATTAAAACTCAGCTCATCGAGAACCCGCTCCATCACTGTCATGAGACGACGCGCACCAATGTTTTCAACATTCGCGTTCACCGCCACAGCAATATCAGCCAGAGCGTCAATGGCGTCATCAGTAAACTCGAGGGTTAGGCCTTCCGTTTTCATCAAAGCGGTATATTGCTTGATCAAGCTGGCCTTTGGTTCAGTTAAAATCCGTCTGAAATCATTGCGCTCAAGCGCCCGAAGCTCGACGCGAATAGGAAGCCGGCCTTGAAGTTCTGGTAACAGATCAGAAGGCTTCGCCACATGAAACGCACCAGAGGCGATAAACAGAATATGATCAGATTTCACCGGACCATATTTGGTAGAAACGGTTGTTCCCTCAATAAGTGGTAGAAGATCACGCTGCACGCCCTCACGAGAAACATCACCGCCGCGCTCTTGACGAGCACAGATTTTGTCGATCTCATCAAGAAAAACAATACCGTCATTCTCAACCAGAGTAATTGCTTCTTGAGCGATGGTTTCATCATCAATGAGCTTGTCAGATTCTTCGGCAATAAGCAGCTGATAAGAATCGCGAACAGTGGTGCGTTTGGTTTTTGTTTGTCCCTGAAAGGCTTTGCCAAGCATATCAGTAATATTAATCATGCCCATTTGCGCGCCCGGCATACCAGGAATGTCAAAGTGCGGCATGCCGCCACCAGTGTCAGCAACTTGCACATCAATCTCTTTTTCATCGAGTTGACCATCACGAAGTTTCCGGCGGAAATTCTCACGTGTCTCTGGTTTGGCGTCTTCACCTACTAAGGCATCAAGAACTCGTTCTTCCGCATTAACATGCGCCTTGGCTTTGACTTCAGCACGCTTTTCATCGCGAATAATACTAATGCCAGCTTCAACCAAATCCCGAACGATTTGATCAACATCCCGCCCAACATAGCCAACTTCAGTAAACTTCGTGGCTTCGATCTTGATAAAAGGCGCGTTCGCTAATTTCGCAAGACGGCGTGAGATTTCCGTTTTACCAACACCCGTTGGGCCGATCATCAGAATGTTTTTAGGCAAAACCTCTTCACGCATCTCATCGTCAAGCTGCTTGCGTCTCCAACGATTACGAAGCGCAATCGCAACAGCGCGCTTGGCAGCAGCCTGGCCTATGATATGGCGGTCAAGTTCTGAAACAATTTCTTTTGGTAAATAATCTTTAGATTTTGTCATGGATAAGTCTAAACGCGTCCTTTAATTGGCAACAGGAGGAAGTTTTTCAAAGAATTTTTGAGATGGTAAAACATTGAACAGAGCTTTGCGCAAGCTATACCAGCCTGTGCCGAGAGAGAGAATAAGAGCGGCTATTAAGATCATAGTGATGATCAAAGCTGCATTTCCTTCAAGATCAAATTTATAAATAATAAATCCAAGCGCTGCCGCTGCATAACCAAGAGACGATATAAGCAAAGCTCGGCGATCAATGATGAGCGCGACAAGTGAGAACAGCACGAACATGGAAAGAACAATGACAACCATTAAATTAGGATTTGTCTCAGCTGTTGCTTCGTTGGCTGAAATCAATGGCTGCAAGCTCGTCCATAAAACGGAATGAGTGATGATAGGAGCAGCCAGCAAATGAAGCCAAAAACCCTGGTCACTGGTTCGCTTGGTGCGATGTGGGTCTTGAACGTCAAACCACATAGCTGCTGCAAAAACCGAAAGACCAATTGCTAAGGTTACCCAGCGCAAATAAGGAGTGATAATATCTTTACCAATCAGGGCCATGGAGCAAGCAAGGAAAAATACGGCAATGGAACCAGCAAACAATAAAACAGAAAAAGGCAATTTAAACCGAAGGAAAAAAGCACCCATCGCAATAACACCAAGGCCACATATGGAAATTATACCAAGTGGCGTTGCTTTGTTTGCATTTTCTAGAAACAGAAACTCATAGCCATTGATTAAACTATGCGAAATAAAATAAGCAAAGAAAATCGCAATTATGATGCTCGGAAAATTGATACGTTTGTAAGCGGTGAGCCACTCACCAAGAAGCCAAAAAATCAGAACAGCAGTAAGAGGAGCGACAAAGTTCATAAAGTCATCTCCTTTGCCAACCAGAGCAACCGCATATTTCAAGGCAAAGCCTAAAATGGCAACACCCATGCCAATGAAAATATCATTGAAAGAGCGAAAAAATCGCGGGGCTTCATCTTCTACAGTTTGTGAGTGAGAAGCTGATGCAGCTTCAGGAGATGCGAGTGACTTTAATTCTTTCAATTGAGCATCAGTGATTATGCCATCTTGAACGGCTTTCGCCAATTGGGCTTCATTCAGCATCGAGGCTCTCCACAATCACATTGTCATTGGTATAAACACAAATTTCACACGCAATCTTCATGGCGCGCCGCGCAATGTCTTCAGCGCTTAAATCTTGATCAGCCAACGCTCTTGCAGCAGACAAGGCATAGTTACCACCAGAACCAATGCCCATCATGCCTTGTTCAGGCTCAAGCACATCGCCAGTGCCGGTGAGAACAAGTGTTGTTGATTTATCAGCTACAATCATCATGGCCTCGAGGCGGCGCAAATATCTGTCGGTGCGCCAATCTTTGGCCATTTCAACAGCCGCGCGCATAAGTTGCCCGGGATATTGCTCCAATTTGCCCTCTAGGCGCTCAAAAAGAGTGAAGGCATCAGCAGTCGCACCAGCAAAGCCGGCAATCACAGAACCATTTCCAAGAGGACGAACTTTTCTTGCATTCCCTTTAATCACAGTCGCGCCAAGGCTCACCTGGCCATCACCAGCAATCACAACTTTATCACCTTTTCGAACGGTAACAATGGTGGTGCCACGCCAACCAGTTGGGTCATTATTCATCTCGGACATTAAAGGTCCCTCTCAATTAAACACTGTATAGGGGGTTATCCCTAGATATTGGATGGAAATACGGCAAGGTCAAGGACTTGGCCAGATAAAAAGTTAGATAGATTAAGGTCTAAACCTAAAATCAGAGCTATTTATAGATTAGTTTCTTGTCCTGCAACAATGAAAAAGCCTAAAAATTAATTATTTACCAAATTTACTGGGTTATCACAAAGACAGAGTAATAAACTATATGATATGTAAGGTCTAAATTTAGAGCACAATCCGACCGGAATATAACGAAGATCGGTAAAAATGTGCGCCAAACAAATGACTAGAGCATTCAATCGGTTCCATTAGAAAAGATTATGCTCTAGCTATGGGGTTTAGATCCTATCTGGAGAAGAGTGAAATGCGATCAGCGACAATAGAGCGTAAAACCAATGAAACAGAGATAAGCACCACCATCAATCTTGATGGAACAGGTCAATATGACATTGAAACAGGTGTAGGCTTCTTTGATCACATGTTGGAACAATTGGCGCGTCACTCCTTAATGGACATCACACTGCGCTGTAAAGGTGACTTGCACATTGACCAGCACCACACAGTGGAAGATTGCGGCATCGCCATGGGCCAGGCATTTACGAAAGCGCTGGGTGAAAAGCAAGGCATCACGCGGTATGGTTCATGTGATTTACCAATGGATGAAACGCTAACACGTGTGGCGCTGGATATTTCTGGCCGGCCGTTTTTAGTGTGGCAAGTTGAGTTCAGCAAAGACAAAATCGGCGATATGGACACAGAACTCTTCAGAGAATGGTTCCAGGCCTTTCATCAACATGCAGGGATCACATTGCACGTAACAAATCTTTACGGCGATAACAATCACCACATCGCCGAAAGCAGCTATAAAGCCCTAGCCAGAGCCTTGCGTGTTGCCCTGACTATTGACGAAGCCCAAAAAGATAGAATACCTTCAACAAAAGGAACGCTTTAGCGCGGTTGCTAGTTAAAATTTGAAGGTGCTCTAAAAGAGTTAAACAAAACAAGCTTTCCGATGAAGGAGCTCAGCCCATTTCGGGCTGAGGGACATGGCGTAGCCCGGTGCTTAGCACCGCCCCTCGGAGGGCCCGCAGCGAAGCTGCGGAATTGCCCGTGAGAGAGAATATGCAAACTTATACAATACATGCCCCGATGGAAGATAGCCGCTCATTAGAAGAACGCGCACTAGACTATCAATTCATCAAAGAAGGCTTTTCAATGTGGGCTGCACTTTTCGGCCCATTTTGGTTACTGATGAAAGGCATGTGGCTTGAAACTCTAGGTTATTTTCTGGCGGCAATCGGCTTGGGCTTAGCCCTGCAACTGTTAGGCTTCAATGAAGAAGCCATCTCAGCTTTCATATGGGGCGCCAATTTTATATTCGCTCTCTTCGCGCGCGATATTGAGCGTTTGCATTATGAAAGAAGTGGGTTTAATTTAATCGGAGTGGTCAATGGCAAAACGAAAGATGAGTGCGAAGCCCGCTATTTTCGTTCATCTGATTTTCGTGTCTTAAACCCAAATGAAACAGATCAAAACAATCTAAATCAAACAAACGAAAATAATAATAAAGAGGTCTTAGAGACATGACCTGTGTCATCATTGACTACGGCTCTGGCAACCTTCACTCCGCACTAAAATCTTTTGAACGAGCATCAAACGAGAGCGGTCTAAATAAATCCATCACCTTAAGCAACAATCCTGATGATATCGCCAAAGCGGATCACATCGTACTGCCAGGCGTTGGCGCTTATGCTGATTGTTTAAGTGGCTTGGAGGCGATTGTTGGTTTGAAAGACGCGCTTGAAGAAGCCGTGATTGAAAAGGGTCGCCCCTTTTTCGGCATTTGTGTTGGCATGCAGCTTATGAGCACTGAAGGCCATGAGTATAAAATCTCAAAAGGCCTAAACTGGATCCCGGGGCTCGTCGAAGCCATAGAACCAAACGACAAACACTTAAAAATCCCCCACATGGGCTGGAACACGCTCTCTGTACGCCCCTTCAGTTGCCCACCAGCAACCGGGGCTGATACACACCCTGTTCTTAAAGGCATCAAAACCGGTGAAGATGGCCTGCATGCTTATTTTGTCCATAGCTATCACTTCATACCAGATAACCCAGCGCACATCTTAGCCACTACAGAGTATGGCGGCGAAATCACAGCCATGATCGCCAGAGATAATATGATCGGCACCCAGTTCCACCCAGAAAAGTCTCAGACCCTGGGCTTAAAGCTGATCAGCAATTTCTTGCAGTGGAAGCCATAGGTCATAAGCCCATTGCATCAAACTCATTTCCCAGCTAAAAGCTAAGCCTTAAATTTATACCTCTGAAATTTGAAGAATCTTAGTGCCGGATGCTTTGTGGGCATCTGAAGGCACATCAAAAAAGAAAGCCTGCTGATGATACTTTTCCCTGCGATTGATCTTAAAGATGGAAACTGTGTGCGCTTGATTAAAGGCGAGATGGACCAGGCAACAGTGTTTAATGAAAGCCCTGCAAACCAGGCCAAACAATTTGAAGATCAAGGCTTTGAATATTTGCATATTGTAGATTTGAATGGTGCCTTTGCAGGAGAGCCGGTAAATGGCGGCGCTGTTGATGAGATCTTAGCAGCGATCAAAATGCCGACCCAGTTGGGTGGTGGCATCAGAGATTTAAAAACCATTGAGATGTGGTTG
>CAXIDO010000140.1:0-6327 GCA_964022745.1 uncultured Methyloligella sp.
AAGTTATCCTTGAAGAGTTAAGACAACGTACAAAAGATATTGCCGGCATTAAAGTTGAAGTTCGTAAGCGAGAGGATGGCCCACCGACTGGCAAAGCAATTAAGCTTGAAGTTTATGGCGCTTCACGACCGCAAGTTTATGATGTTATCTCAAAAATCAATTCTCACATGAGCACTTCAATGGAAGGTTTGAGGGATATTGAAGATACTCGACCTCTTCCTGGTATTGAATGGGTATTGGAAGTTGATAGAAAAGAGGCTGGCCGCTTTGGCGCTGATGTGGCGTCCGTTGGCGGGCTTATTCAACTTGTCACCAATGGCTTTTTAATTGCACAATACCGCCCTGATAATTCTGAAGATGAGGTTGATATCAGAGCACGCCTTCCTCGCAATGAGCGGACACTTGATGGCTTGGATGGATTGCGTTTACGAACAACAAATGGTCTTGTACCCATTGAAAATTTTGTTACCAGGTCTCCTGCACCCAAAGTCAATAGCATTATTCGCAAGGATGGCAACTTTGTAACGACCATTAAAGCTGCGGTTAAAGCTGGTGTTAATGGCAATGATAAAGTACAAGAACTTGATAAATGGATTAAGTCTCAAAAGTGGCCTCAAGGTGTGCGGTTTAGGTTTCGCGGGGCTGATGAAGAACAACAAGAAGCTGGTGCCTTTCTTGGCAAAGCGATGATTGGCGCTCTCTTCATTATGTTTATTATCTTGCTGACCCAGTTTAATAGTTTCTATCAAACCTTCCTTACTCTCTCGACTGTTGTGATGTCGGTTATTGGTGTGCTTCTTGGTATGATTGTTACGGGGCAGACCTTTTCTATCATTATGACAGGAACTGGAGTTGTTGCGCTTGCCGGGATTGTCGTGAATAACTCTATTGTTCTGATCGACACTTATAATCGTTTGATGGAACTTGGCATTAGTCCGATTGATGCCTCTCTAAGAGCTGCAGCGCAGAGATTGCGGCCTGTGCTATTAACTACCATAACGACCATTTGCGGTTTGTTACCCATGGCGCTTCAGATCAATTTGGATTTCTTTGATCATTCCGTGCAGTTTGGCTCAATTACCTCTATTTGGTGGGTGCAACTTTCAACTGCTATTATCTTTGGTCTTGGGTTTGCGACGATTATCACCCTGATCCTGACGCCTGTAATGCTAGCGTTTCCAACCATATTCAGAACGGAGATTTGGCCAAAAGTTATTGGTGTTTTACCAAAGTCTAAGCTGATAGCTGGTCGTAATTAATTTTATGAATTTTATTCATAAAAAAACGCCCTGATAAAATTTTATCAGGGCGTTTTTATTTTTATTTTTCTTAAATAATTAAAATCTTAATCGAGAAAATCTTTGTAGTAGCTCAAGCCATATTTATTAAAGATTTTTTTAAGCTCACCTGATTTGCGTAACTCTAAGAGTTTGTCACTTATTTCATAGGCAAGGTCACGGCTATCATGATTAATCGCGACACCAATATCCCATCGGGGTTTACTCATGCCAGGAAATGGTGGACTTGAGATTAGATATTCTTTTTTCAAGCCCTTAATAGCGGCTTCTAACTGACCTCTTGGTCCCATTAAACCTGCCACTTCACCAGCTCTTAAGCCTGCCATTGCTCTCGCAAAATCTTTATAACGAGCAGCATTGGCTCTTAATCTACCGCCTAAAGTTGCTGGAGATGAGAGATAAAAATCTCCTAATGTATCTAGCTCAACGCCGATTTTAGCACTGAGAAAAGGAGCTAAAGTTTCAGAGCGGCCAACTTTTTCAGGATCTGATAAGAGTGCCATACGCTCAGTATAGTACCTGCCGGTAATTACAGTGAGTTGGTTTCTCTTGCGCAGTTCATCATCCACGGGGACGTGCATCATTACGTCTGCTATACGACTATCTATATAATGACCTTTCCAAACATTATTGCGAAGATCATCATCAACGGTTTCATCAGCACCGCGAACAAAAAGATCAAGCCTAACGCCAAGCATTTCAGCTAATTTTTCGGCGATCTCAACGTCAACTCCAACCATTTTTTTATTTTTATCCATGTATGAATATGGTGGGAAGTTTTCATAGACAAAGATACGAATGTATTTTGATTCAATTACATCGTCCAAAGGACGGGCGGACACCTTACCTTCCGTTAGGCAGAATGAAAGCGCAATAAAAAAAATGCAAGCAGGGTGAAGCCTGCTTGCATTTTTTTGTTTCTTTTCATGAACCTGATCATAAGCATCAACTTATTTTAGGATCTTATCAAAATCAAGCTCTGCACAACTTCCGCCAGTGCCTTTTACAGCTGCTTCATCATCTTCTTCCGGGCGGATGTTGATGTAAGCGCGAAGTGCCCACATAGCTTCTTGAGGCATTAGACCTTCAAAAGCTGGCATCTTTGTTGTGCCATTTTGGTGGTAACCTTTACGAACACGGCTGATGAACCATTCATCACCATATGCATCTTTTTCAAGATAACGCAGATCTGGAGCCGTACCGCCTGATACCACACCTAAGCCGTGACAACGTGCACAGTTTTGGTTGTAAGCTGTACAACCAACTTCGATGATCCGCTTGATTTCTTTTGGTCTTGATTTCTTTGTAAATGGGTTTTCGACTAGCCAGTCTTTGCCCAGCGGCGTGATACCTGCTGTATCTACTGCCTGAGGTGTTACGTCACCGTGGCTAAAGCCTAGTGATGAAAAACCTAAAATTCCTACTATCATTACAAATGAAGCAATGCCTAATCTAGCAATTTGCATATATTTCTTCTCCCTTGGCGTGGTTCTAAGGCCCCGCATACCCGAGACGCAACATAGTCAAACTATGCGCCGCTCTAAATTGTGCTTTAGTGCACTTATTGTTACTTTATGATGTTTTTATTAATAAGAGTTAACAAATAAAAAGAGGCTTTATCCTCTTATTAAATATCTGTTTTTTCAAATTAAAAACACAGTTCATTAATTTAATCTTATATATGATATATGTTGAAAAATTGACTGGAACTATTGATCTTAATGCTTAATTTTTCCCTTGTTCTTTGGTCCAACCTCATTTTTCTCTCATAACTTTCTCAATAGTTGCTGTTAGTTTTGTAAATGACGATCTAACTTGTGATGACTTTATCCTTTCTATATCGTTTCATAGCGATCAAGACTGGAGCTAAAATTAATATATAATGGGGAGAGTAAGTCGAGTATGAAGTTTCTTGTCACCAAAGCTGTCAAATTAGTTAGTTTAGTTACGCTATTCACTTTTACCGCAACGGCTTTTTTAGTTAGTATTGCCAGCGCTAAAGAGCTCTCCATTGAGTTTCTTTACATTGAGAGCAAGGAAAAGCGCCCTGCGACCTTATCTAATCTAGTCGCACCTCCAGATGATGATGGTCTTCTAGGAGCCAGATTAGGCATCAAGGATAACAATACCACTGGTCGTTTTTTAAAACACACCTATAAGATGAACGAAGCCGTCATAGCTCACAACGAAGATTTTAAGGCTAAACTTGATGAAGCTTTGAAAAAATATCCTAATAAATTTGTTGTCGCCAACCTTAGCGCTGACAAGTTACTTGAGTTAACTGACCACCCACTTGCCAAAGAGAGGCTTATCTTTAACGCTGGTTCTCTCAATACTGATCTTCGTATTAATAAATGCAGACCGAATTTGCTTCATACGATCCCAAGTCGCCGTATGCTTACGGACGGACTTTCTCAGTTTCTCATAAAAAAGAACTGGAAAAAAGTCTTTCTAATTGAAGGACTTAAACGAGGCGACAAAGAACTTGCTGAGCAATTTAGAATTTCAGCTAAAAAGTTCCGCTTGAAAATTGTGACTGATAAAAAATGGGCTGAAGGGGCTGACATGCGCCGCAATGCAGCGGCTGAAGTGCCGAGTTTCACTCAGGGCTCTGACTATGATGTAGTCTTTATTGCTGATGAAGTGAAAGATTTTGGACAGTATGTTTCATATCACACGTGGTTGCCGCGCCCTATTGTAGGTAGTCACGGCATTGAGCCTGTTGCTTGGCACCGTGTTGTTGAACAATGGGGTGCAGCTCAATTACAAAGCCGCTTTAAAAAACTGGCCACACGCCCTATGGCGCAAAAGGATTATGCCTCCTGGACGGCCATTCGAACGGTTGCTGAAGGGGTTACTCGCCTTAAAACTACCGATATTCCCACTTTGAAAGATTATATTTTGGGTCCAAAAATTCGCCTGGCTATGTTTAAAGGACGCTCTATGAGCTATCGTCCATGGTCTGGCCAAATGCGGCAAACGATACCTCTAATCCATGCGGGAGGTGCTGTGATCAAGCTATCCCCTATTGAAGGTTTTCTTCACCCTAAAACTGAGCTTGATACGCTTGGGATTGATGAAGGACAAGCGAAGTGCCGCGTTAAATCATAAGTTTCTAAACATGTGTCATTGTGCATATGTCCTTGGGCGGGCAACGTCCTCATCGTTGCCCGCCCTTCCCTCTTTTAGGCCCTATTTGGGCCCCCTTATCTGACCTCGTTTCAGGCGAAGTTTGATAAGCTGAAGTTTAACACTACTTAGTCACTTGAAAATAAGGAGAGTTTACATGAGACTAATTAAAGCCATGAGTAAAGGTGTAGGTAAAGCTGCCCCGAAACTGGCATTTACCGCATTGATGGCTTTAGGCGCAGTAAGCTTACAAACCTCTTTTGTAACATCCGCTCATGCCGGTAAAATTTATGTCACAAATGAAAAAGACGACACATTAAGTGTTATCGACACTAAGACATTAGAAGTTATTAAAACCATTCCTGTTGGTGACAGACCACGTGGCATCACTCTTTCTAAGGATGGCAAACATTTGTTCATTTGCGCGTCTGACTCTGACACTGTTCAGGTGATGGATGTTGCAACCGATAAGATTTTGCATGAACTGCCTTCTGGTTTAGATCCTGAGCAATTCGCCTTGCACCCTAATAACCGCCTTTTATTTATTGCCAATGAAGATGATGCGATTACCACTGTTGTCGACACACAGAAAAAAACAGTCGTTGCACAAATTGATGTGGGCATTGAGCCGGAAGGTATGGCTGTGAGCCCAGATGGCAAATGGGCTATCACAACATCAGAGACAACAAATTTCGTACACTGGATCAATGTTGAAAAATTGGTACTTGAGCACAACTCTCTTGTCGACCAACGTCCTCGCCATGCTGAGTTTACAAAGGATGGAAAGCGTCTTTGGGTTTCAGCTGAAATTGGCGGCACTGTGAGTGTTTTCAATGTTGCTGATAAAAGCGAAGTTACAAAGATCAATTTTGAGGTTGCAGGTATTGCCAAAGACCGTGTGCAACCTGTTGGTATTCGTTTTTCTAAAGATGGCAAGCTAGCCTTTGTGGCGCTTGGCCCTTCAAACCGCGTTGCTGTTGTTGATACAGAAACATTTAAAGTGACAAAATACCTGCTTGTTGGTCGCCGTGTTTGGCATATGGCTATGACACCAGATGGTAAGCAGATGTATACAACAAATGGAGTTTCCGGGGATGTCTCAGTTGTTGATTTATCGACATTAAAAGTTGTTAAATCTATTAAAGTTGGACGTTACCCTTGGGGCGCTGTTTACGTTCCAAGCAAATAAAACCTATAAATTATACAAATCCAGGCAAAGTAATTTGCCTGGATTTTTTCTTTGAATGCTCTAATTGGTTCAGTGAATTTGATTAAGCCCATGTCATATAACTAAATGATCATTTTATTACGGGTCTTCAAATCTTTACATACATCCACACTGGACCTAAGCTGCTTTGCGAAATAGAAATTTAATGCCTCACTTGGCAACAGCTGATTATTCGAAAGCTAATTCATGACAGATACCCTCTCAAATCAGTCCCCTCATTCCGAAATGGTTCCAACTGCGGCGATTTCAATCGAGGGGGTTTCTTATAATTACGGGAAACGCAAAGCGCTTAATGATGTCAGCTTTCAGGTGTTGCCAGGGCAATTTACAGCGCTACTTGGTGCAAATGGTGCTGGCAAGTCAACATTACTTTCACTGATTACTCGCTTGTTTGATACCCCCGATGGTACCATTTCTATCGACGGGAAATCTTTTGCTTCACATGGCTCAAAAGCACTAGCGCCACTTGGTGTTGTCTTTCAACAAACAACATTAGATCTCGATTTATCTGTCAGGCAGAATTTAAGATACTTTGCCAGATTGCGCGGCATGTCTTCATCTTTTGCAAAGCAAAGAATTGAAGAAACTCTTTCAGCCTTAGAAATGTTTGAGCGGGTTGATGAACGGGTTCGAGATTTAAATGGTGGGCATCGCCGCCGTGTTGAGATTGCT
>CAXIDO010000141.1:0-6325 GCA_964022745.1 uncultured Methyloligella sp.
GGCGAAGCGCTTGCAACTTTGGTTGTTAACAAGCTACGTGGTGGCCTGAAAGTTTCTGCTGTGAAAGCTCCTGGTTTTGGTGATCGCCGTAAAGCAATGTTGCAAGACATCGCTGTTCTTACAGGTGCTCAACTGATCTCAGACGATCTTGGCATCAAGCTTGAAGCTGTGACACTTGAAATGCTTGGTAGCGCAAAACGCGTTAACATCACTAAAGATGAAACAACAATGATTGATGGCATTGGCGACAAGAAAGAAATTGAAGCTCGTGTAAATCAAATTCGTGCACAAGTAGAAGAAACATCTTCTGATTATGACCGCGAAAAACTTCAAGAACGTCTTGCTAAACTTGCTGGCGGTGTTGCTGTTATTTCTGTTGGCGGTGCTACTGAAATCGAAGTGAAAGAACGCAAAGACCGTGTTGACGATGCATTGAACGCGACACGCGCTGCTGTTGAAGCTGGTATCGTACCAGGTGGTGGCACAGCTCTTCTTCGCGCTTCTACTAAAATCACTGTTACTGGTGAAAATGACGATCAAGAAGCTGGCATCAATATTGTTCGCCGTGCGCTTCAAGCTCCAATTCGCCAAATTTCAGAAAATGCTGGTGTTGAAGGCTCTATCGTAGTTGGTAAAGTTCTCGACAAGAAAACTGAAAGCTTCGGTTACGATGCTCAGCAGGATGAATATGGTAACCTTGTTGAAAAAGGTATCATTGACCCAGCTAAGGTTGTTCGTACTGCAATTCAGGATGCGGCATCTGTTGCTGGTCTTATGATCACAACTGAAGCTGGTGTTGCTGACAGTCCACAAGAAGCTGGTGCTGGACCTGCTATGCCTGATATGGGCGGCATGGGCGGCATGGGTGGAATGGGCGGCATGGGCGGCATGATGTAATCATGTAGTCTTTGAGTAAAAGTCCCTCGCCTAGCGGCTCAGTGTACTTTTACTCAAGCTCACAATACCGAAGTCTAATCTTCTTGGGGCGGCCCTACGAAGATTAGACGAGTCCTTTGTTAAGTAAGAAGAGCGTTTTCCTAGCGGAAAGCGCTCTTTTTTTTAAGGAGAATTATTATGGCAATAGACGATATTAAAGCTGCTTGGGAACTTTTAAAGAAAACAACCTCCATTGAATCTCAAGAGATCATAATGACTTTGAGGGAGGATCATTTATCACTTCGAGAAGAGATTTTACAACTTAAAGAAGAAAACAGTAAATTAAGGTCTGAAACAGAAAATGCTGAAAACTTATTTTATGAAGACCCATATTATTGGAAGATTGACGGAGATGTTAAAGACGGACCATTTTGCCAACTATGTAATGACAAACAGAAAAAACAAATTCGTTTGCAGACTGGCTACACAAAGGGCAACTGGAAATGCCATAATTGTAAGAGCGAATATTTTGATAAGGACTACATAGAGCCTGATTTTAATTCTACTACAGTTGATTATTCTAATCCTTTTAAATAATAGGGGCGTTTTCCTAGCGGAAAGCGCTCTTTTTTAATTCCTACATTGGGACTTTGAACCATCTCCCCTTCTCCAGCGTCTCATCTGTATACGCAATTTTATTTTGATTTGGGAGATGGTTATGATTAGGAAGATTATACTTACAGTTTTATTTATTGGTTTTGGTGCTGGGGCGGCTTCTGCTTTGCCTTCTGGGGCCAGTAATATATCGCCTTCTGTTGAGATGAATTATTTTGAGGAGTTCCGTGAGCTTGTTGGCGCTAAGAAGTATAAGCGCGCGAAGCGGTTTGCGCGGCGCAAAGGTCGGTCACCTTATTCTCGTTCGAATTCATTTAAGGGTCGCCGTGGTGGGGTGAAGGATACTTGTCCGGGCGGCGATCATGGTTGTATCAAAGACCTGAAAGCTAACTGCGATAAGGCCAAAGGTGGTCTCTCTACTGAGCCAGATGGCGGTGTTGATTGTTTTGTTGTTGGCATTCACGACCAGCCTGATCAGTCAGACTAAACTGCTACTAAGCAATCTAAAAAAAGAGAGCGTACGCAGTCACTGCGTCGCTCTCTTAAATATTTGTAATTTATAAATTATAGACATTGAGTGAATTTGAAGAGAAAATAACCCTGTTTTTTAAATTGAGTTTTAGATTTCGGGAGTTTCTTAAATGGCTTATCGTAAATTTATTCTATTCAGTCTTGTACTCTCTTTTTGTTTTACGTTCTTTTCTTCCTTTACCCTTTCATCGAACGCACTTGCAAAACCACCTTTTTGTAAATCTCTCAATGGCCGCATTGGTCCTTGGGAATATAATGTTGGGGTTTCATTTTCTGATGCTGAGCTTTTATTACAAATGTTTCGCAAAAAAGAATTTGACCTTCGCGTTGAATATTTCAACAGCAAGAACGGTTATTTTCTGATCAATGGAAAGCAAAAGAAGAACATAGCTTTTGCTAAAATTATTGTTGATGGCAAAACCATCGCAACCTATAGCCATAATGCTAAAAAAACAGGCAAACCCTCTAATGCAGTATGGCGTGATAAAGAATTTTTCAAAGTTTATAACGCCCTACTTCGCGGCAAAAATGGCGAGGTCGTGGTGACCAAAAACAATGGAGATGTTCGGCAATTTAACCTTGCACTCCAAGACTTTATTAAAGGGATCTACGCCGGGGCACCTCATTATAAATACCTCAATAAATTATTAGCAGAAAAGCGTTGCAGAGGAGCTTATGACTTTTAGCATCGTACATTGAAATATTGGTCCCTTTTTCAGTAACTTAATTGGCAGTGTCTTAAATTTAGGCAACAGTTTTGATTATTAACTAGTCATTTTACATGAACAGGAATTAATTTGAGAGTTTTGTTTTTCTGAGATAGGCTTGTACCTAGTTTGTGAGGGGATAAATGGCTGTTTATCTACAGACTAATTTTTTACAGGAGGGTTTAATCCCATGAAAATTAAGTTTTTTGGTTTCGTTGGCTTTTTAGCGGCAAGTTTATTATCACTAGGAATTGCAACAGCGGCGCCACTTACTCAAGGTGTTTCTACTGACACCCAAGTTGAAGCGCTTGGTGCAAATCCGCATATTGTGAAAGTGAAAGGCTGCCACTCAAATTCAAAATGGCACAAGGTTCACAAATGGGGCGTCAAAGCCTGGCATCGTCATAATGCTTATTGCCAGCCGAAACCGGTGAAAAAGAAAAAATGGGGTCACTGCCATAAGAAATGGAAAAAGCATTGGCACAAAGGTAAAGGCTCTAAATGGCACCGTCATGCTGGCCCTAACTGTCATTACCAATGGGGTAAGAAACATAAATATTACAAGAAAAATCACGGCTGCATCAAAATTGGTCCAGTTTGGGTTTGCCAATAAGACTTGCTCTGGTTTTAACTTTGCTTTTCCAAGCTAACAGAGACCAGGTCATTAAGAACCCGTAGGTGGGATAGCTCTTGTGAAACAGAAATGTTTTGCGAGAGCTTTTTTATTGCTTCCTTTTTCCTAACAGCTAACTAAAGACTGAGAGACACCTCTTGAAGATTTGTTTGTCTATGTTACTTCATAAGAGGTTTTCATATGTGAGGAGCTAGGAAAGACAGGTGTTTGATTTTTCATTTGCTTATACGAAAGAAGCTTTAGGGCTTTTTGCAATTGCTTTGACTATCTTTGCTTTTTTCCCTTACATCCGCTCAATTCACAAAGGCGAGACGAAGCCGCATATGTTCTCCTGGATTCTTTGGGGCGCGACGACGTTTATTGTTTTTCTTGCGCAATATTCGGATGAAGGGGGAGCTGGCGCCTGGCCCATTGGCGTCTCTGGCATCATCACTTTATACGTGGCCGCATTGGCTTATGTTAAAAAATCAGATATCTCGATTACAAAGACTGACTGGGTGTTTTTTGCAATCGGAGTTTGGTCCATTCCGCTTTGGTATTTTACGTCAGACCCGTTATGGGCTGTTGTGGTTTTGACTTTTATTGACCTTGTTGGTTTCATCCCAACATTCAAGAAATCTTATTCGCGCCCCTTTGATGAGCAACTTGGCTTTTTTATTATAATGACCGTTCGTAATTTTATATCCATCGCTGCTCTTCAGAATTACTCGATGACCACTGTACTCTTTCCGGCAGCAGTTGGTGTTGCGGCGCTTGTGTTTGTTCTTATGGTGATTATTCAACGACGCAGGCTTCGCTCTCATTAAGCTATAGGGGAGCATAATATTTCACTTTTTCACCTTTTAGAAGGTGTTTGCTTTTTCTATATGCCTCCCGCTATAGTTCGACTTTGGTCTTGTTTTTTAACGCCTACTGGAGATGATATGGCTGAGATTTTGATGAACCGCCAAGAGGTTTATTCTTATTTACTTGATGTGTTTCCTGAACTTTTTCCGGAAGATCACAGCCCTTATGACGTTGTCTCTATTAAACAGAATGAGGCGGTTCTTGCCTTTCAAGCGAATGAAACTCACCTTCGCCCTGGTGGTACTGTTTCCGGCCCAGCGCTTATGACTTTGGCTGATTTAGCGATGTATGTTGTGATTTTGGCCCATATTGGCCCAGTAGCATTAGCTGTGACGACGAATTTAAACATTAACTTTATGAGAAAGCCTTCTGCTGGACGGTTACTTGGTACGGCACGTTTGTTAAAACTTGGACGTTCATTAGCTGTTGGAGATGTGATGATCGCCTCTGAACTGGAGCCAGATAGGGTTGTGGCTCATGCCAGCCTGACTTATTCCATCCCGCCTCAAAAGTGATTTACTTAAGATGGCAAAGGGTAAATGCGCGGTGTGTTTATGACTATAAATTAAGCATAAAGCGGTTTGCCCTCTCTTCTTCTATATAGAAATTATGTTATATTTCATTTCACATATGTGATTTGGAGATTTATCGGGTGCACCACTTTAAGCAAAAAATAATGGGCTCTTTTTTGCTGCCTTTAGCAAGACTGGTTTTTAGCAGGTTTCTTGTAGCAAGCTTTTTGATTTGCGCTTCTTCTCCTGCTTTTAGTGTTGGTGGTGATCAAAACAAGTTCACACTAAATGCGCGCCCTTCATTTGAAACCATCCCAGAAGATAAAAAAACAGTCTATAAAACGGCACAAGCCCATGGCTATTGTTCTCAAGTTTTGGAAATCGAGCAAGAGGGGCTTGTTCTCACACGGCCTGAATTTTCTGATCGTTTCGCTGTTGGCGCAACTCGCAATAAAGTTGATCAGACAGCTCTTGAGATTTATGCACTTGGCTATCGCCGTTGTCAGGCGCTTAAACATTTAAGCCGCGTGCTTGCAGTTCCTAAATTGAAAGCAGGGATTACTCCTTACGCACCTCTTAAAGCTGGCCCCTCCAAGACAATTAAAAATACTGACACCCGCTTTACTCATTTTGCCCCCAAACCACGGCTTGGTATTTTCTTTAAAGAGAATTCGCAAGCGCTCAACAAACTAATTGAAGATCGAACTCGACCTAAAGGACTTGATCGCCCGATTGATTGGGCAAGATCTCAGATGCCGCTTGATGAAGAGATTTTGCTTCATACAGCTTTTACTGATTTGGTGATTTTAGCCATTTGTCATTCTTACCCTGAAGCCTACAAAGACCTTGGCAAATTTTACGATGTGCGGTTTTCTGTGATTGACCCTTTTATCAATTATGGATTGTTTCGTCAGGCTCTCTATTTAGACATTGAAGCCAAAGAGATGAAAGCCCGCCTGGCGGAAGTGAGTTTGGCTTTGCCGCCATCAGTCATACAAGAGCTTGATCAACAAAGCTCTCAAAACCAACTCTACAAACACCCTCGCCTAGCTCGGCTTTTTAAGCTTTGCCAGTCTTATTAATCTCTCACGGGCTACGCTCTCGCTGCGCCATATCCCTCAGCCCGAAAAGAGGTGAGTACCTTCTTCGGATGGTGAGATTTGAGTTTTTGGCTTTGTACCAAATTTACTCCTTCAACTGGGATGAAACCGATCCAGCACCTAAGACGATTACTAACCTTTAAGGGACTTGTCACAGACAAACAGAAAGTATCTGAGGTGGCGTTTAGTTGTGAAAACATATCACAAGATGTGTCGACATTCTAACCGCGAGAGACACCTTTGAATGTTAGATTTGAGCAAATCACAATCCCTTTTAGGGGCCTGGTCTATTGGACCAAATATTGAGAAGCGTTCACAAATTAAGAATGGGGTAAATTTAAAATAGGTGCTATTTTAGAATGGAGACACTAAACCTCAAAGGTGCATTATGAAGACATTTTATGGGTACCCGATTGCAGCGATTGCTTTAATCAGTATTATTTGGAGTGTCGCAAATGCAAACCCCCTTCAGCCAGACGCATTACCCAGCACATGGGAAGGGGA
>CAXIDO010000142.1:0-6260 GCA_964022745.1 uncultured Methyloligella sp.
GAAACGGGCTGGAAAAAAACAAAAAAAGAGACGCTCAAAACTCGGGTTTATAAACTTCGATGATTGGCGATCTGCTGGTAACGGATCGTTTGTTGATCAAATGGGCAATTTTGAAAGTCGGATTGCTGTGTCTGAAGCTGAAGAACGCTATAAGGCCCGACGTGATTATGCTCGTTTTTTAATCGCAAATGAATTGGCACCTGAAGCTTTAGGTATGTTACAGCGCCTTACATTTGAAGCGCCAGAGCGACAGAATGAACCTGAATTAAGGGTCTTACAAGCTGCAGCTAATGTGATGATGCGCCGACCGCAAGATGCTTTATCTTCTCTTGCAATTAGTGGTTTGCATAGCAATGAGCATGCGTCTTTATGGCGTGGCATGGCTAAGTTGATGCTTGAACAATGGTCAGATGCGATGCGTCAATTTCGCAATGGTCAGGATGTGATGCGGCATTATCCGGATGTACAACGAGCGCGGTTTAGTTTAGCTGCCGCGAAAGCTGCCAAGAATTTACAAAACTTTGCTTTAATGAATGAATATTTAAAAGCCGTGCCACGTGAGAGCGGGCAAGATTCTATCGATGTTGAAGCTATGCTATTAAACGGCCAGTATCTTGCCAATATGGGTGAGACTGAGGACGCGTTGAATTTGTTAACACTTGTGGCTCAGTCTGATGTTGAGCCAATTGCAGCGCAAGCCAAAGTTGATATTGTAAAACTTAATTTAGAAAATAAAAAAATTAACATGAAGCAGGCTATTTCTGAGCTTGAAGGCATGCAATTGATGTGGCGTGGTGATAGCACTGAGGTGCAGATGCTTTCTATGCTCTCCAACCTTTATGCGAATAAAGGGGATTATCGCTTAGCATTTGGAAATATGAAACAAGCGGTGAAAGCGTTTCCAACTGATGATAGTGCTCTGAAAATTCAAGATGATATGGCGAAGGTTTTCAAATCTTTATTTTTACAAAATAGAAAAACCAAAATGCGTCCGATCGAAGCATTGAGCTTGTTTTATGACTTTAAAGAATTAACGCCTGTTGGCCGAGCTGGTGATGAGATGATCCGCATGCTTGCTGATCGCTTGATTGATGTGGATTTATTGGACCATGCAGCTGAATTACTTGATCACCAAGTGACCAAACGTGTTCACGGTGCTGCTCGTAGTCAAGTGGCAGCAAAGCTTGCCATGGTTCATTTGATGAACAGAAAACCAGTACTTGCCTTGCAAACTATTGGTCGTACGCGTCAACCTAATTTGCCAGATCGGGTGAAACGAGCACGAGATGTTTTAGAAGCACGTTCGTTAAGTGAGATGGGCCGTGTTGATGGAGCGATTGATATTCTTAATCGGATGGATGGTGCCGAGATTGAGCGTATGAAGGCTGATGCTTATTGGAATGCCCGGCAATGGGGGAAGTCTGGTGAGCAGTTAGAGAAATTACTTGGGACCAGTTGGAACCGCAGTGACGTATTACAGCCCTTCGAGCGTAAAGATGTTTTACGGGCAGCTATTTCATATTCTTTAGCTGAAGATGCATTCGCGCTTTCCCGGCTGCGTAAGAAATTTTATAATAAGATGGTGAATAGCACGGATGCGAGTGCTTTCATCGTGGTGACCAAACCGGTGAATAAAAATGGTGAGGTTTATAAAAAGCTTGCTAAAGACATTGCTGCTATCAACACATTAGATGTGTTCATGAAACAATACCGGGATCATTATAAAGATAGCCTCTCAGCTGGGCGCGTGGCGAATGGGCAAAGCGAGCAAGAAGGTTAGAGGTTTTGGTTCTCTCTCTCACGGCTATTTCAAGCGCTTAAGGCGTTTGAGCCTACGAGGTGCGGCGCAACGCGCCGGGCTACGCCATGTCCTAATACTCTAGACGAGTATTACTCCTTCATCGTATAAGAAATTTCTCGATTAGCTTCAGGTTGCCCACTAGCAACCGCACTGTAAAATGCAAGGTGCAAGACGCCTCAGGCGTCGTATCCTTTGGCCTGAAGGGGCTGAACTCCTTCTTCGTATATTGAGAGCCTTGATCCTATTTTATCACGGTTATAGTTTTTTGTTAAAAATTATAATGATTAATCGAGATCGAATTTATCTTTGTAGTCTTCGGCTAGAGATTGATCTTGGGCTGGTTTGCGCATGAGGCAATTGCCGACAACCAGTGTGTCCATCTCGGTTCCCATGAAGCAATGGAAGGCATCTTCCGGTGTGTTGACGATGGGCTCGCCGCGTACGTTAAAACTTGTGTTCACCACAATTGGGCAGCCGGTTTGTTTTTTAAAGGCTGAAATTAAAGCGTGGTATCTTGGATTGGTTTCTTCATGCACGGTTTGAATTCGTGCAGAATAATCCACGTGTGTGATTGCCGGGATGGTAGAGCGAGGAATGTTCAATTTCTCAATACCGAATAGACCAACATCCTCTTTCGATGTGTCTTTGCGGTGCTCTTCTTTTACGGGAGCGACGACCAGCATGTAAGGGCTTGTGCCTTCGTGCTCAAAATAGTTAGAGACTTCATCGCTGATGATTGAGGGAGCGAAGGGGCGGAAACTTTCACGATATTTAATTTTTAAATTGAGCGTTTTTTGCATTTCAGGATTACGAGGGTCCCCTAAGATTGAACGACCTCCTAAAGCCCTTGGGCCGAATTCCATTCTGCCCTGGAACCAACCAACAGCGTGACCATCTTCGAGACATTTGGCCGTCTCGGTCATGACTGTTTCATCAGTTAAAACTTCAAAAACAGCACCGGCTTTAGTCAGACGTGTTTCAATATCACTTTGCTCATATTCAGGACCTAAATAGCTGCCCTTCATGGCGTCCATATTTGAACCAACTGTGCGTGGTTGTTTTTTCTCAATGTAGTGGGCAGCGAGTGCTGCACCTAAGGCTCCGCCGGCGTCACCAGCAGCTGGCTGGACCCAGACATTGTCAAAACTACCAGCGCGAATGACTTTCCCGTTTGCAACGCAATTGAGAGCGACACCGCCTGCAAGACAAAGATTTTTGATGCCGTATTCTTTTGCAAGACTTTCTGTCATTTTTAACATGACTTCTTCTGTCACGGCTTGCACTGATGCAGCTAGATCCATTTCACGCTGAGTGATTTGATCTTCTGATGTGCGTGGCGGTGCGCCGAATAAATCATGGAATTTCGATGATGTCATTGTGAGGCCAGTGGCATAATTGAAATAGCTTTGATCAAGCCAGAAGCTGCCGTCTTCTTTGATATCGATCAGATTATTTTTAATCAAATCGGCATATTTAGGCTCGCCATATGGGGCGAGACCCATGACTTTATATTCACCTGAATTAACACGAAAACCTGTGTAATAGGTCATGGCGGAATAGAGAAGCCCCAATGAATGAGGGAATTGGATTTCTTTTACGGTTGTCAGTTCATTACCGCGGCCAATGGCGACTGATGCTGTGGCCCATTCACCAACGCCATCCATTGTTAGAATGATGGCTTCTTCAAAAGGAGATGGGAAGAAAGCTGAGGCGGCGTGACTTTGATGATGTTCTGCGAAAAGCAATTTATCTTCAATTTCACTCGTACCTTCATTGGCGTTTTCAAACTCTTCCAGGAGTTCAATCAAGTTGCCTTTTTGGAATAACTTATCTTTGATCCAAACCGGTATGGCCATTTTAAAACTTTGAAAACCTGCTGGTGCACTGGCCAGGTACGTTTCTAGCAGGCGCTCAAATTTGATGAATGGTTTTTCAAAGAAAACAACATGATCAACATCACTTAGAGTAAGGCCAGCTTCTTTTAGGCAATATTCAATTGCTTCTTTTGGAAAGCCTGGATCGTGCTTTTTACGAGTAAAGCGTTCTTCCTGTGCGGCTGCGATGATGGCACCGTTCTCAATTAGAGCGGCTGCGCTGTCATGATAAAAAGCTGAAATACCTAAAATACGCATCTTTGTAACTCTTAGTTTAGTTGTTCATAAAAGATGAGTTAAAGCATCTTTTATGAACAAAGATAAAGTTTGAGCAGAGATCTCTCCTCTCAATGTTCGGCGCTATTTTTAAAAAATAGTGTAAATAAAGGGTGCAATGGCTGAGCCTTTGGCTAAGACCAATAGGGCGCCAATTGATACCATGATGACCAAAATGGGGAACAACCACCATTTTTTACGGGCGCTCATGTAAGCAAAAATTTCTTTGATGAAGCTTTTCATAGCTTTCCTCTTTGTTAGGTAATTTTAAAACTGATTTTTCATTGAACGGGTTGAGGCTTCTGGCTCTTTTTCAATCCAGTAGGTTTTTGCGCTCTTATCAACTTTGCGGCGCAAGGGATCTCTTTTTAATTGCATGATAAGACCTGCAGGAACAATCACGACTACGAATAAAAGAAACATGATCACCGGGTTCATTATTTTGAAAAGCAACATTGAGAATTTGAACCAGAGAATATTTAGCGGGCGTAAGATATCTGGTGCAAATTGGGCAAGACCAGCAAATAGGGCTGAAAAGCCTAGAGCGAAATAGAAGCCGTTAGTGATGGTATAATCGTTGTAGTAAAATATGAATAAACTGATGATTGCTGCGACACCTGCGAATACAAAGCCTGTGCCTCGCTCAGACGGCATATCTGGATGTTCATCAACGTATGATTCATGGAAATCTTTAGACATTTTTATTCCAGTACTTAAAACTATTGATCGTGTCTTACATGAAAGAAGTTTCTATTTCTTTTATTTTAGAAATTGAAGTTCAATATCTTTGGCAATCGCTTTTCCAACGACTTCATTCCCTAACTTGTTCCAATGCCAATCCCAAGGAAATTCAAATTTCTTTTTGTTTTCCTTGTAGTGTTTGGTCAGTGAATTTTTTAAATCCAGAAATGGAATGTTAAGTTTGTCTGTTGCTTCTTTGGCAATGATGTTGAGTTGATTTGCTTCATATTCTTCAATTGGATTGCCGGTATAAACTGCTTCTCTAACTGTATCCATGGTTACCAGAAGCTTAAATTTGTGCTTTTCAGAGAGCTTTTTTATTTCACTTAATGTGTAATTTGTTGCTTTCCTGATTTTGTCCAGTTCAGTTATGTTGCGTACATCAATGGCGGATTGAACAAATCCATGCTTTGGAGCTTTGGTTGTTTCTTCTTCTTCACCTTTGGTGAGGTTTATTAGACGGCGAATGTAAACAGATAGCCCTGTTTGATAATAGATGTATCGAAAGGTGCGATATTGCTTAAATGTATCGACCCAGCCTGGTTTGTAAGGTGCAGGACTAACTTCTTTGATGCCGTCTCCCTCAAGATTAACTTTCATGAAGCTTGAAGAATAGCGCCCATAAAGAAAACGATAGCTCTCATCAAAGTCATTATGGATGAGTTGAACAACAACGATTTCTGGTTTGTATTTTAAAACTTCATTGCGCAGCATGTATAAATATTGGGTGAGCGGGGCGCCATCAATGCCGAAGCGATAGACTTCTGTTTTCTGACCATTTTTATTTAGCTCTTGCTCAATGACTTCAGCAAAGGCTTCAGGAACATTCACAGCTGAAGCTTGTACGTAACTATCTCCAATGACCGCAATGCGCATTGTGCCTTCTGTCTTTTCTTCTTTGTAGCTTTTTTTTGTTGAATTCCAGCCTTGGGCATTAATCTCAATGGTTTGAGAGGTACCATCTGGCTCATAGAGGCGAGCCTTTGTGTTTGGCTCGAAGCGAACGATATTATTTATAGATACATTTGGTATGTTATCGGATGTGTTCAAAATGTATTTAAAAACAATAAATTCAAAAATAATAAAACAAAAGAGGAGTGAGCCAACTATAAGAGCGCATTTTTCAAGGATGGATTTTAGGTTCATTTTTTTACTCATACTTAATAGGACTTAACTTTATTCAAAAATGATACAAAATAGGATTGTATTTAGAGCTTTGAACCTTGTTTTGTATTTTTTTAAGACAAAACTTTCTTCTGCATGCATTCAACACTGTATTATCTAACTTTTTCGCAAGTTCGATACCATAGAGGTTAATTCGCAGTTTTTCGTTAATGAATGTCACTTTTGGTCTTTAACATATGTATTTATTGTTTATATGGCAGTTAAGGGATCGTGTCGTTTTCTTGTTGTCATTCGGGCTTTTTCAGCGACGAATAGGGGTTTACGCCATGAAAGCATTGGTCTAAACACTCTTATTCTTATTTTCACACTATCTTTGAGGTTAAATTTTCATGAGCACCCCGCAATATGTGTTTACTTGTTATAAGCTGTCCAAGGCATTTGCC
>CAXIDO010000143.1:0-6121 GCA_964022745.1 uncultured Methyloligella sp.
CGGCAATACTTGTTCCGTTCGGGCGTTTACGTTCTAAATAATGGGGTTCGAACATGCGGGCTCGGTTCACACGTTCTTCGACGAGTTTATCTACATCACCAGGGCCATATTCTCCCTTGCTCGCCAGAAATTTCACCACGTCTTCAAAAGTTGAACCTCTTTTAACTAATCCATTGGGAAGGTTGTATATTTCTACAAAACGACGGTTCCAAGCTACCAGTTCCAGATTTGAATCATAGATGCTCACCCCTTGCTGGATCAGGTTTAAACCACTTTCAATTAGTGAGATGTCCTGTTCAGTTAAAGCACCGTCATTTTGCCAGAGTGATGGCATATGTCCTCCAAATTAAACACAAGCTCGCTTTATTATACTTATTGACGAGTTATTGAATTATAATGGGATAAAATTGGAGATGGCAATCAGTTTTAAAATTTTTAATTACCTAAAAATTTTCTGACTAATTCTAGTAGAAATGGACTTTTATTTGGTTAGCGCAACAAATCGTAACAATTGTGAAATTTTAATGCAATGTCACTCCGGCATAGTTAATGAAATGAAAGCATTCATTAAGAAATGCTATTGGGGGACATGCTGGGATGCTACTAAGCGTCGATAATATTAATTTGTCTTTTGGCGGCTTAAGGGCACTAAAAGATGTAAATTTTTCAGTTAAAGAAGCTGAAATTTTTTCTATTATAGGCCCCAATGGGGCAGGTAAAACGTCAATGTTGAATTGTATTTCTGGGCGCTATAAACCGCAACAGGGTACAATAAAATTTGGCAATGACCAAAAAAACCTTATTCCTTTGAAACCCAATCATAGAGCTGATATGGGCATTGGTCGTACATTTCAAAACCTGGCTCTTTTCGGGCATATGACTGTACTTGAAAACATTATGGTTGGTCGCCACCATTTATTAAAAAACAATTTTCTTACAGGCATAGCTTATTGGCTTGGTGCTCAAGCTGAAGAACTTGAACACCGCCGTGAAATTGAAGATGTCATTGATTTTCTAGAAATTCAGCATATACGGAACTCTGTTGCCGGAACGCTTTCTTATGGATTGCGTAAACGGGTTGAGCTAGCACGCGCAGTTGCGTTACGGCCAAAGCTTGTTCTGTTAGATGAGCCCATGGCTGGCATGAACCAAGAAGAAAAAGAGGATATGGCTCGCTATATCATTGACCTCAATGAAGAGTGGGGCATGACGGTAATTATGATTGAGCATGATATGGGAGTTGTTATGGACATTTCCCATCGTGTAATGGTTTTGGATTTTGGACAGAAGGTGTGTGAAGGACTGCCCGACGAAGTTATGGAAAATGAACATGTGCAGAAAGCTTACCTCGGTGCTGAAATTGAGGAGCACGCATAATGGCTTTTGATCCTAACTTAGATACACTTCCAAAACTATTATTACATAACGCTGAAAACTTTGGTTCAGAAACCGCTCTACGTGAAAAAACTTTCGGTATTTGGCAAAGCCAAAGCTGGGAAGATTATAACCGAAATGCAATGCGAATTGCTGCTGGTCTTAGCGCTCTTGGAGTGATGAGCGAAGATGTGGTGGCGCTTATTGGTGACAACCGCCCCGACTGGGTGGCAGGTGAAATCGCTATTCATTCTCTTGGCGCAATCTCTATTGGGTTATATCGAGATTTGATGGAAGACGAACTTGCTTATTTGATCGCGCATTCGCAAGCCAAGGTGGTTTTGGCTGAAGATGAGGAGCAAGTTGATAAGTTCCTCAACCTAAGTGAGCGGTTAACATCGCTTGAATATATCGTCTATGAAGATCCGCGCGGCATGCGTAAATATGAAGATAGTAAACTTATTAGCCTCGAGGAATTACGCAAAAAAGGAGATACTCTCCTCCAGCACAATCAAAATTGGTATAAAAATAAAGTGGCTGAAACCGATGGTGAAAAACTTGCCATTTTGTGCACCACTTCAGGCACGACCAGCCATCCCAAGCTGGCTATGATTTCTGCGGCAGCGCTTGTTCGGCACTGCCACGATTATTTATCTGTCGCCCCGATGGAAGAAACTGATGAGTATGTTTCGAATTTGCCGTTGCCGTGGATCATGGAACAAATTTACGCTCTTGGGAAATCTCTTATCTCTCGCATGACTGTCAACTTTGTTGAAGAAGAGGAAACCCTGATGTCAGACTTCAGGGAGATTGGACCGAACTTTGTTCTGTTTGCGCCTCGAGTTTGGGAACAAATTGCAGCTGATGTGCATTCTCGTATGATGGACTCATCCTGGATCAACCAAAAACTCTATAACTGGCTCAGCAAAAGAGGGGAAAGAGCGTTTGACGCTGGAAAAACTGACTGGCTTGCACAAAAATTTCTTTATGATCAATTAAAAGACCGGCTAGGTCTCACCAATGTAAAATCAGCAGCGACTGGTGGTGCTGCACTTGGCCCGGATACATTTAAATTTTTCCTTGCTATGGGTGTACCACTTCGTCAGCTTTATGGTCAAACAGAATTGATGGGAGCCTACACAATCCATAAAGAAGATGATGTGGATTTTGACACGGTTGGCATTCCATTTACTGATGATATTAAAGTTACAATTAAAGACCCTGATGATGAAGGTATTGGAGAGATTATCTCTGAAAACCGAAATAGATTTATGGGATATTACAAAAATGAAGACGCCACAGCTGAAGATTTGCGTGATGGGATAATGTATACTGGTGATGCTGGTTATTATAATGATGCCGGTCATCTCGTCGTTATTGACCGCATTGCTGATCTGGCCGTTATGTCTTCAGGTTTGAAATTCTCACCTCAATTTATTGAAAACAAACTCAAGTTTTGCCCTTACATTGGCGAGGCTGTGATTTTGGGTGCAGGGCGAGATTATCTAGCTGCTATGGTCTGTATTCGCTATTCGATTGTTTCCAAGTGGGCTGAGAAAAATCGCATTTCCTTTACTACTTACACGGACCTTTCTGCACAAGAAGAGGTTTACAAACTTCTTAGAAAAGAACTTCTTGAAATTAACAAGACACTTCCAAAAGCACAGCAGATCAAAAAGTTTGTACTACTTTATAAAGAACTTGATCCTGATGATGGTGAACTTACGCGAACACGTAAAGTGAGACGCAGTGTGATCAATGAAAAATATGGTGAAATCATTGATACGATTTATTCAGATCAAAGTTACGTAGATATTGATACGACCATTACGTTTCAAGATGGAACTAAGCAACGTATTCAGACCACTCTTGAAGTGGAAAATCTTGCCGGATCTGGCGATCAAATAATGCAAGCGGCGGAGTAATATTATGAACTGGTCTTTATTATCTCAATTATTAATTAATGGCGTCGTCGTTGGTATGCTTTATGGCGTCGTGGCGATGTGTTTTGTACTCATTTACAAATCAACTCAGGTCGTGAACTTTGCCCAAGGTGAATTTTTGGTCCTTGGTGCTTGGGTTTGCTTGTGGCTTGTTGTCGATATGGAATTGCATTTTGCTGTTGCCTTTATCTTCACTCTTGTTTTTATGACACTCTTTGGCATCATCTTGCAAATGGTTGTTTTGCGGCCTCTTATCGGTGAACCGATTATCTCTGTGATTATGGTAACGATTGGTTTGTCTATTTTCTTCCAGTCTCTCATGAACTGGATCTTTGGTAATTCGGCAGTGGCTTTTCCGCAGGTCTTTGAAACACAAAGCGTTGAATTGTTTGGTTTGAATATCGAGACCGCTTATCTGTTTAGTCTTGTTATTTCCTTGTTTATCATGCTTGGTTTTTTCTACTTCTTCAAATATTCACGCTATGGACTGGCAATGCGTGCAACGGCGTTTGACCAACAGGTCGCTCAAAGCCTTGGGATCTCGGTCAAAAGCGTATTCGCTATGGCTTGGGCGATTTCTGCTGTTGTTTCTGGCATTGCGGGTATTGTGATTGGTCTTGTTAACTCCGTTTCATCCGCTCTGGCTTTCATCGGCATTAAAGTTTTCCCAGCCGTTATTTTGGGAGGACTTGACTCAATCATTGGTGCTGTTGTTGGCGGTGTTATTATTGGGATGCTTGAAAATGGCGCTGAGTTCGTTGACGGCCAATATTTACATTGGGGCAATCTTTATACGATCGCACCGTTTTACATTCTAATTATTGTCTTGATGATCAAACCCTATGGGCTGTTTGGCACCAAAGACATTGAGCGGATTTAAGGGAGCGAACAGATGTCTTCAACTTCATTAAGACCTTGCGGAGATTTTCGCACCACTTATAAGGCAGACCAATCTTTATTTCCAACCAAATGGATCTTTCGTTGGAGTGTTATTGGCTTGTTGATTTTATTATGCTCGCCGTTACTGGTTGACGAGTATATTATCAGCCTTCTTATTCTTGTTGGAATTTATGGCATTGCAGCTTTAGGGCTCAATGTTTTGGTGGGGATGACAGGTCAGATTAGCCTTGGTCACTCAGCATTTTTTGGCTTTGGGGCTTTTTCTTCGGCCTGGCTTAATACAACAACAGAAATCCCTGTGCTAATTACAATTCCTCTTGCCGGCCTTATGACAACTGCCGTTGGTTTGATTTTTGGCATTCCGGCCGCTCGTATTAAAGGGCTTTACCTGGCGATTGCAACACTTGCTTCTCAATTTATCCTGGAAGACTTCTTTGCCAGAGCCGAGTGGTTTACTGGAGGGTCTTCTGGTTCGGTCGCTGAGACAGCCATGTTCTTTGGCATCCCTCTTGATACTGATGTTCGATTTTTCTACTTGGTATTGTTCTGGACAATCGTAAGCTGTATTGCAGTAGCCAACTTAAAACGTTCTCGCGATGGTCGCGCTTTGGTTGCTGTTAGAGATCATTATCTATCTGCTGAAATTATGGGTATTAACCTCACTAAATACCGCATACTTGCATTTGGTATATCAAGCTTTTTTGCGGGTCTTGGTGGTGCTTTGTTTGGTCATTATCTTGGTTATGTCTCAGCTGAAGGTTTCACAATCATTCTATCCATACAATTTCTTGCCATGATTATTATTGGCGGCCTTGGCTCTGTTCCTGGCGCAATAATGGGAGCGGTGTTTATCGTTCTGTTGCCTGAAGTTATGGAAACACTTGTTTCACTTGTTATTAGTTCTGCTTCGATTTTTTCGGGGCTGGAATCTGGCAAAGCCTATATCAAAGAAATGTCAATTGGGGCTGCCATTATTCTTTTCCTAATTTTTGAACCGGATGGTTTGGCTCATCGTTGTGGTCAGATCCGCAAATCGATCAAGCTTTATCCGTTCTCATATTAGGTTCTTTAGGCGGGAAATAATTTATGACCCGTTTTTAAAAAAGTTGAGGGAGATCTCAACATTCATGTTTTCCACTGGGAGGAAAAAATATGAAATCCATTGTTAAATTAACAGCCGGTTTTGCAATTGCTTTACTTGGTGTGACTACAGCCAAAGCTGACAGTATTTTTGTAGGTAACCTGGTTGATTATACTGGCCCTACAGCCTTTGTTGGCAAACATTATGGCCCAGGCATTAAAGATGCTATCGACTATATAAATGCCAATGGAGGTATTAGTGGCACTAAGATTGAATATGAGCAAGTTGATTATGCTTATAAAGTTCCTGTTGCTATTGCGACTTACAAACGCTGGAAATCACGCAAAAAAATGATTGCTTTGCAAGGCTGGGGGACTGGTGATACTGAAGCTTTGATCACGTTTGTTGCAAAAGATAAAATTCCAGTTTGGTCAGCGTCTTACTCTGGCCACCTAACAGACCCAACTGGTAAAAACCCAAGAACAAAAAAACCAGCTCCGTATAACTTCTTTTACGGCCCTAGCTACACTGATGGTTGTCGTGCTCTTCTTCAATGGGCTGCATCCGACGCAAAAGCTAAAGGCATAACAGAGCCGAAATTTGTACATACTGGTGATAACCACCCTTATCCGAATGCCCCGAAAAAAGGTTGCGCACTCTATGCAGAAGAGCTTGGATTTAAAGTACTTTCACCCATTGTTGTGCCATTGAAACCAGGTGATTTTAAAGCTCAATGTTTGACCATTAAAGAATCTGGCGCGGAATATGCCTGGATTGGTAACCTCGGTGGTTCTGTGGTTGCACTTCTAAAATCATGCAACAC
>CAXIDO010000144.1:0-6059 GCA_964022745.1 uncultured Methyloligella sp.
CAGATCACAGAACTCTATGCGCGAGAAGTCGCCAAACGAGCACCCCGAAGCGACAAAGTCAAAGTCGTCGGCCCCGTAGAAGCACCGCTCGCGGTGATTAGAGGGAGATACCGCTTCCGCCTGCTCGCCAAAGCACCGCGAGAAATCGACATCCAACAATACCTCCGCCACTGGCAAGCCGTCCTCCCAAAACCCCAAGGCGATCTAAGACTAACAGTCGATATCGATCCTTATAATTTTTTGTGATTAGCCCAAATAAATCCCGCAAAATCCAAGCACCCCAATCGGCACTAAAACGGTCCATTGTCCAAATTGTAACGGATTGAGCCTATGCACCACAATCATCACCAAACTCCAAAGCCCATAAAGCAGCATCAAAGTTGAAACTGCCAAAATCAGGTCAGTAGAAAGCGGCGAATAGAGATGCAGGGAAAAGACGGTAGCGATTAATGCCAGCGAGATTGTCACCAAATGCCAACAATAATAATTGGTGAACTGGCAGGTTTTACTAAGCTCATTCGAGCGAAGCAAAGGCCGTGCAACTTCTTTCCCACCCATAAAGAAATGTAAAACTAAGGCAAAGTACGAAAGCACTGCCGCAATAACAAAATAGATATTCATCAAACCCTCATAACAATGAAAATCATGCAGATAATAACTCAGTTATTTAAAAGTGCCTCTTCAATAAAGAGCCTGTATAGGACAAGCTTTATTAGATTATAACAAGTGATGTGTATTTATCTGATGAAAAAAGGGCAAAAATAGCTCAAGATAGTCATATTTCTTTATTCGGTGGTAAAACAATGGACAGTCTTTACGCATTCATAGTTGCGGTCATCCTGCTTGGCCTGATCCCGGGACCAAATGTTGGTGTCATTGTTGGCTTGAGCTTGGTTAAGGGCTGGCGAACTGGATTGATGGCGGTCTCTGGAACATCCGCCGGGCTGGCCATTCAATTGCTTATAGTTAGCATTGTCACCTCCGCCCTGGCAGGTCAAATAGCTAATTTTCTTTTCATTATGAGATGGGCCGGCGTTGCCTACCTGGTTTTTCTTGCAATATCAGCCTTAAAGTCTGCAATAAATGAGAACTCAAAATGCTCCCGTAAATCGTTAGGAAGTAAAAAACAAAAAACAAAGCAGATAGAAAATGGTGGAAAATCAATTGATGGCTCAGATGAGCCGATAATTAATCCGCAATTTTCTACACAAGGGTTTTTAGAAGGAATTCTTGTCGCACTTATCAACCCCAAAACCTTCCTTTTTAATGCAGCCTTTCTTCCGCAATTTATCCAAACTACAGATGGTTTCAACAGCGGCGTAGGGCAGACTGTCCTTGAACAATTCATGATCCTGAGCTTGCTCTACCTGTTGATTTTGGCAGCAATAGACTGTTGTTGGGTGGTTTTTGCGAGTTTCATGAGAAAACTACTGAGAAAATATAAGGGGTATTTGGGGGCGTTTAGCGCAGCATGTCTTTTTGCATCTGCGGCAATAATAGCGACAATCCGCAGATAGAGCTTCGTATTTTTAAGGTGAACTTAAGGCGTAAAAACGTCGCATTTCAACCGTTCTAAAAGGTGGGAAAATCGCAGGTAAGCCTCAATATAGCTGTTAATTTGATAATTTATACGAATAATTCGCGCCTGGAGAGTTGCGTTATCAAATTCCGTATGCTAGAGCAAGCCGAACTTTGGATATGACTAGCCAAGCTGCTAGATCTAGATTTTCTCAAAGTTCAGAAAAGAATAATAACCGGCGACACGAAAGATACTCTTTTGTGTGAGCCCCTTTTGGCGAGGCGAAGCATTTCAGTGGCAGGTGAAACCTCTATTGTTGCAGGAATGGCAGGGCGCTATGCGACAGCGCTTTTTGAACTTGCACGCGAAAATAACCAGCTTGATCAAGTCTCAGGTGATTTGAATAAGTTTAAGGCAATGCTTGAAGAAAGCACTGATCTTCAAAGATTAGTTGAAAGCCCGGTTTTTAGCGCTGAAACGCAAGAACAAGCCATTGCAGCACTCCTAAAAAAGGCCGACTTTGGACCAATCACTGAAAAGTTTTTCAGTGTAGTAACTGGTAATCGTCGGCTTGATGCAATTGCAAATATCATAAGAGACTTTGGCAAACTTCTAAGCGATCATCGCGGTGAAGTAACAGCAGAAGCAACAAGTGCTTCTGAGCTCAACGAAGAGCAACAAACCAAACTCAGAGCCGCATTGAAAGACATTGCCGGCCAAGATATCGAACTAATCACGAAAGTGGATCCAGCTATCCTTGGTGGACTGATTGTAAAAATCGGATCGCGCCAAATTGATGATTCACTTAGAACCAAATTAAACAATATGAAAACGCGCATGAAAGAGGTCGGCTGATGGAAATCAGAGCTGCTGAGATATCCTCCATTTTGAAGGATCAGATTGAGAATTTTGGTAAGGAAGCCGAAGTTTCAGAAATTGGACAGGTTTTATCCGTAGGTGACGGTATTGCCCGTGTGTATGGTTTAGACAATGTGCAAGCTGGTGAGCTTGTTGAGTTTCCTGGTGGTATCCGGGGTATGGCTCTTAACCTTGAAGTAGACAATGTCGGTGTTGTTATCTTCGGTGATGACCGCGACATTAAAGAAGGCGACACAGTTAAACGTTCTGGCGCGATTGTTGACGCACCAGTAGGTAAAGGCCTTCTGGGCCGCGTTGTTGACGCTCTTGGTAACCCAATTGATGGCAAAGGCCCAATTGACGCAACTGAGCGCCGCTTGGTTGACGTGAAAGCGCCTGGCATTATTCCTCGTAAATCTGTGCACGAGCCAGTGCAAACAGGTATTAAAGCCGTTGACGCTTTGATCCCAATTGGCCGTGGCCAGCGTGAGCTTATCATTGGTGACCGCCAAACAGGTAAAACAGCTGTAGCGCTTGACGCGATCTTGAACCAAAAAGCGATTAATAAAACAGGTGATGAAAGCGAAAAGCTTTACTGTATTTATGTTGCGATCGGTCAAAAACGTTCAACTGTTGCGCAGTTCGTTAAAACTCTGGAAGAGCAAGGCGCGCTAGAATATTCTATCGTTGTAGCTGCAACCGCTTCTGATCCAGCTCCAATGCAATTCTTGGCACCATTTACGGCTTGTACAATGGGTGAGTATTTCCGCGATAATGGCATGCACGCTTTGATCACATATGATGATCTATCTAAACAAGCTGTTGCGTATCGTCAGATGTCACTTCTTCTTCGCCGTCCGCCTGGGCGTGAAGCTTATCCAGGTGACGTATTCTATCTTCACTCACGTCTGCTAGAACGTTCAGCTAAATTGAACGAAGACAATGGTTCAGGCTCACTAACAGCTTTGCCTGTTATTGAAACGCAAGCGAACGACGTGTCTGCTTATATTCCGACAAACGTGATTTCGATCACGGACGGTCAGATCTTCCTTGAAACAGATCTTTTCTATCAAGGTATCCGCCCTGCTGTGAACGTTGGTTTGTCAGTGTCTCGTGTGGGCTCTTCTGCGCAAATTAAAGCTATGAAGCAAGTAGCGGGTCCAATTAAAGGTGAATTGGCTCAGTACCGCGAAATGGCAGCGTTTGCTCAGTTCGGCTCAGATCTTGATGCCGCAACACAAAAATTGCTGAACCGTGGTGCACGTCTTACTGAATTGCTGAAGCAACCTCAATACGCTCCACTTCAAGTGGAAGAGCAGGTTGTAGTGATCTATGCCGGTACAAACGGTTATCTTGATGACCTACCAGTTGGTGATGTTGGTCGTTATGAAGAAGAGCTTCTTCGTCATTTCAGAGATGAGAAGAAAGAAATTCTTGATACTATTCGTAACGAAAAGAAACTAAGCGATGAAACAATGGAAAAAGTAAAAGCAACAGTAGAAGCTTTTACAAATAACTTTGCTTCATCAACATCAGAGTAGGATGTCCTAAATTTCATCAATGAGATGAAACCTGGGATAACTTAAAAGGAGTGTGACGGCCCAATGGCGAGCCTGAAGGACTTACGAAACAGGATCTCAAGCGTTAAATCTACGCAAAAGATCACAAAGGCTATGCAGATGGTAGCTGCTGCTAAATTGCGCCGTGCGCAAGAAGCAGCAGAAGCCGCACGGCCTTATGCCGAGCGCATGGATGATGTGCTGAGCAATCTTGGAAAGACTTATAAGTCAGCCGAGAATGCCTCTCCTTATCTAATCGGTACAGGTAAAGACGATGTGCAATTGCTCGTAGTAGCAACAGCAGAACGTGGTCTTTGCGGTGGTTTTAACTCAAACATTGCCAAGTTGGCGCGTCTTGAAGCACGCCGTCTTTTAAAAGAAGGCAAAGAGGTTAAAATCTTATGCGTCGGCTCAAAAGGTTATGATGCGTTAAAAAACGAGTTTGCAGATCAAATTATTGATCAGGTTTCACTTAAAGAAGTGAAGAAACTCGGGTTTTCAGACGCTCATTCAATTGCAACAAGAGTTATCGGCATGTTTGATGCAGGTGACGTTGATGTGGTGAAATTGTACTTCTCTGAGTTTGGCTCTGTTATTAGCCAAACCCCAACAGAACTTCAGCTAATCCCTGCAAGTTTTGATGAAGATGAAGACGATGATGCCGCATCAGACAATGTTGCAAATGATTATGAACCAAGCGAAGAAGAAATTCTCGATGATCTTTTGCCACGCAATATTGCAACGCAAATTTTCCGCGGGCTTCTAGAAAATGCTGCATCTGAGCAGGGAGCTCGTATGAGCGCCATGGACAATGCAACACGTAATGCTGGTGACATGATTGATCGGTTAACACAAGAATATAACCGTTCACGTCAAGCTCAGATTACGAAAGAGTTGATTGAAATTATTTCGGGCGCTGAAGCGCTTTAATATTTTTAGTTTGGAAGGCCTGGCTTTCCTGAATTGAAAATATGTAAATTAAAAATTTAGGTTTTGGTTTTCAAAAAAGATCAAAGCAAAGTTAAAACAAGGAAATCTATCCCATGGCGGAACAATCAGTTGGTCGAATTCGACAAGTTATGGGCGCGGTGGTTGACGTGCAGTTCGATGGTGAACTGCCTGCTATCCTAAATGCGCTTGAAACAGAAAATAATGGCAAACGCCTCGTTCTTGAAGTAGCTCAGCACCTGGGCGAAAATACAGTTCGTACAATTGCCATGGACGTAACAGAAGGCTTGGTACGTGGCCATGAAGTAAGAGACACTGGTTCTTCAATTTCAGTGCCTGTTGGTGACGAAACATTGGGCCGCATCATGAACGTGATCGGTGAGCCAGTTGACGAAGCTGGTGAAATTGGCACAGAAACTCGACGTCCTATTCACGCTGAAGCTCCTGCATTCCAGGACCAATCAACTGAATCAGAAATCCTTGTAACTGGTATTAAAGTTGTTGACCTCTTAGCGCCTTACGCTAAGGGTGGTAAAATTGGTCTGTTCGGTGGTGCCGGTGTTGGTAAAACCGTTTTGATTATGGAACTGATCAACAACATTGCGAAAACCCACGGTGGTTATTCAGTGTTCGCGGGTGTAGGTGAGCGTACTCGTGAGGGTAACGATCTATACTGGGAAATGATTGAATCAGGCGTGAACAAAGAAGGCGGTGGAGAAGGCTCCAAAGCGGCACTTGTTTATGGTCAGATGAATGAGCCTCCTGGAGCTCGTGCTCGTATCGCGTTATCAGGTCTAACAATTGCGGAACATTTCCGTGATCAAGGCCAAGACGTTCTTTTCTTCGTTGATAACATCTTCCGCTTTACACAAGCTGGTTCAGAAGTGTCAGCGCTTCTAGGTCGTATTCCTTCTGCTGTGGGTTACCAACCTACACTTGGTACTGACATGGGCGGTATGCAGGAGCGTATTACATCAACAACAACCGGATCTATTACATCTGTGCAAGCCGTTTACGTGCCTGCGGATGACTTGACTGACCCGGCACCAGCTTCAACCTTTGCTCACCTTGATGCGACAACAGTGTTGTCACGTTCAATTGCTGAAAAAGGTATTTACCCAGCTGTGGATCCACTAGACAGTACATCACGTGTTCTAGACCCACGCATCTTGGGT
>CAXIDO010000145.1:0-6012 GCA_964022745.1 uncultured Methyloligella sp.
GTGCGGGGTTATTTCCCGGTATAAGTTGTTTGACGACGTCAAACGCGACTTCTGAGAGCGTCCCTAGGATAAGGCCAATTTGGCTCTTACCAAAAGCACTTTATTTATGAGTTTACGGCCAAAGTAAATTTAAACTTAACGATCTATTAGGCGCCAAACCTTAAGAGCCTGAGCAGTCTCAGCCACATCATGAACTCTAAAAATCTGAACACCCTGGCTCGCTCCGATCATTACACTCGCTAGAGAACCAGGTAAACGTTCACTAGCGCCCTCATTTTTAGATAGAGCTCCAATAAATGATTTTCGAGAACATCCAAGCAACAAAGGAACACCTAGCCCATGAAAAAGGCTCAAACTCCTTAAGAGCTCACAATTATGAGAAACATTTTTCCCAAATCCAATTCCTGGGTCTAAAATAATATTCTCTGTACGAACACCGGCTTCAACTGCTCGCTGTAAACTGAGCGACAAATAATCATAAACATCCAAAACAGCATGATTATAAGAAGGGTTCTCTTGCATCACCTCAGGCGTTCCCTGAGCATGCATTAAAATAACTGGCACATTCAAAGAGGCTGCCACGCCAAGTGAGTTCGGGTCAAATGTCAAAGCAGAAACATCATTGATGATATTAGCTCCAGCTCGAACCGCCGCTTCCATTACTTCTGATTTCCTGGTATCGATCGAAATAAGCGCTTTCGTCTCTGGTCGCAAAGCCTTAATGACTGGTATCACACGTTCAAGCTCATCTTCAATGGACACAAGATCAGCGCCAGGCCGTGTACTCTCCCCACCAACATCAATGATATCAGCGCCCTCTCCCACCATCTCTAAACCACGCGCAACCGCTTGTGCGACTTGATCATGCTGGCCACCATCAAAAAAACTATCCGGCGTTACATTGAGCACTCCCATTATTCGAGGACGTTCAAGAGTAAGCGAGAACAAAGGCAAGCGGTCAGCTGAGACCATCTCAGCTATAATGGAATAGTCATCAGGCACATCCATAAGTGAGTATAAATGCCTGTGAACTTCAGGTCCCATTCCTGGACCATGCCGTGTCAAACGTTCTACATGACCATAACCAACTCCGTTGACACCAGCAAGGGAAGCGATTTTCTCACTGCCCGTTAATCCGTTTTTTTCGTCATATTTAATTGGAAGTGGGCGCCAATAATCCATCATTCACCGCTGTAAGAAAACCTATATACAAGAAAGGGAGTTCAACTCATCAATACTTATACAAAACCTTCAATGAAAAACAAAAAAACCCAAATCAACAAATGTCGACCTGGGTTTTTTAATTCATAGTGGTAGAACTCTAACACATTTAACCTTGCGGTTGCGGTTCCATATCACCTGAAGGTTCTTCGCCGCCAGGTTTTGGTTTTGTCTTTCCTGCAATTGGAACAACCGAGTGAGAACCACCTGATTGATCATCTGGCTCATCTCGCTGTAAAGGTTTGCCGTTAATCAAGTCATTCACTTCTTCACCGCTAAGCGTTTCATGCTCTAGAAGTCCTTGAGCTACGATCTCTAGATCATCACTTTTTTCTTCCAGGATCCGTCGTGCCGTTTTCTCGCCATCATCAATTAAGCTACGAACTTCTTCATCAACTAAGCGAGCAGTTTCTTCAGAAATATTCACAGAGTTTGAAACCGAATGACCAAGGAAAACTTCTTCCTGATTACTATTGTACAGCACACGTCCGAGTTTTTCAGACATGCCCCATTCCATAACCATCTTACGAGCAAGTCCTGTTGCCATCTGAATATCACCAGTGGCACCATTTGTTACTTTGTCATCGCCAAAAATTTTAATCTCAGCTTCTCGGCCACCAAACAAAACAGCCAACCGCGAAACACAATATGAACGTGTATAAGAATGACGATCAGTCTCAGGTAGGTTCATGGTCACACCAAGAGCGCGCCCACGTGGAATGATTGTCACCTTATGAAGAGGGTCAAATTCAGGAACATGCAACCCAACAATCACATGACCAGCTTCATGATAAGCCGTATTTTTCTTTTCATGCTCAGTCATCACCATAGAGCGGCGCTCGGCCCCCATCATGACTTTATCTTTCGCATCTTCAAATTCTTGCTGTGTAACCATACGCATTGAACGACGCGCAGCAAGTAGAGCCGCTTCATTCACAAGGTTGGCTAAATCCGCACCAGAAAAACCAGGCGTTCCACGTGCTAAAACTTTCACATCAACATTTGGGGCCAATGGCACTTTTTCAGCATGAACTTTCAAAATTTTCTCACGGCCCACAACATCAGGCAATGGCACAACGACCTGACGGTCAAACCGACCAGGACGCAAGAGAGCTGGGTCCAAAACATCCGGTCTGTTAGTCGCAGCTAAAAGAATAATACTTTCGTTCGCTTCAAATCCATCCATCTCAACAAGAAGTTGGTTCAAAGTTTGCTCGCGCTCATCATTGCCGCCGCCAAGACCAGCACCACGATGACGGCCAACAGCATCAATCTCATCAATGAAAATGATACAAGGTGCATTGCGTTTTGCTTGCTCGAACATATCACGCACCCGGCTGGCACCAACACCAACAAACATCTCAACAAAGTCTGAACCAGAAATCGTAAAGAACGGCACATTCGCTTCACCAGCAATCGCGCGCGCTAATAATGTCTTACCCGTCCCTGGAGGGCCAACAAGAAGTGCGCCATGCGGAATATGACCACCCAAACGTTGAAACTTTTGCGGGTCTCTTAAATATTCAACAATCTCAACCAAATCATCTTTGGCTTCATCAACACCGGCCACATCTTCAAAAGTCTTGCGGTCATGGTGCTCTGTTAAAAGCTTCGCCTTAGACTTACCAAAGCCCATCGCCTTACCGCCGCCGCCTTGCATTTGGCGCATAAAGAAAATCCAAACACCAATGAGCAATAAGACAGGTAAGAAGGTTGTCAAAAGAACATTTAAAAATGAATTCGATTCATCTTCAGGCGGTTTCGCAGTAATCTTCACACCCTTAGAAGAAAGCGTACCAATCAAATTAGGGTCATTTGGAGCATAAGTCGCAAACGCACCACCATTACCAAACTGCCCGGTTACTTTCTGACCGGCAATCGTCAACTCTTTGACATTGCCCTGCTCAACTTGAGCTAAGAGTTCAGAATAACTAATTTGAGTTTGTTTAGGGTTATTTTGCGCCCCTTGAATCATATTAAATAACACAAGCAACAATAACAGAATGACAACCCAAACCGCGAAATTGCGAAAATGCGAATTCATAAAAATTTCCTATCTCAGAAGCAAAAAGCTATACGTCAAAGACACTACGTCAAAAACCATAAATCTTAGTCTTTTTGCCTCATTATATTAAGCATCATCACAAACATTGTTATGCGATGGTAATTAGTACAAATAAAAAAGTAAGTTGTTACAGATAAAACTAGCCCTTAACAAAAGGCGTTTATAAGCAAATTACGTAAATATTTTCGTAAAATCCCGCCCATTAAAGCTAGCTTTAAAAAAACCAGTATCTATTCCCCTTAACATAGGCACGCTAAGAAGATTTGCCAAGAGGAAGAAAAGAAAGAAAAAGTGTTTTTCTCAAGAACTTCAAGGCACTTTATAACAATTTCTCAAAAGAATAAGGCTAATTTCTCATTTCATATGTGAAACACATGATTAAGCAAGTGAGAAACACCAGAATTTAAACATTAATTCAGCTTAGAATAACAATGTTTTCCAGTTCTTAAGCGGGAAAACAGCCCTTTCAAACGAAACACCATCTAAAAACTCATCCAAATCACCAAACAGCTCCACAAAAAGGCTCTCATCATAGATCTCCAATTGCGGTACAGCCACCAATCTCCCCTCGCACCAACACCCGGCAATAGCCGGTAAAACGGTTTTTGAGGCATTCAAGCGAGATAATCCGGTTCCCAATTCACGATATTTATCTTTTATCTGCGCTATTTCAACATTAGAAAAACCACGAATAAGTAACTCACCTGAAAATTGCGTCGGAACTTTAATTCCAACCCGCTGATCCCAAATGACCTGCCTGCTGTGAGAAATATCTCCATCAGATGAAAGAGTAGAACACTCACCAAACTGTTGCTCAACAATTTCAAAGTTCGTTCGCCCAACCTCTCGAGAAAATTGCAAATACCCATCCGACTTTTTCTCACACATCACGCCAGCAAGTACAAATTTCTCCTGCCCCATAGTTGTAATATGCGCCGCACCACCTTCCAAACTTGAAAGAGAGCGCCCCTCAATACCAAACGCCATCAGCAGACGACGTAAAATTCTCACCTGTATCTCATTCGGAAGTGAGAAATAATCCTCCCCCTTTACAAACAACAGCCCAACCCGGTGTACGGTCACACTCGAGCGAACAAATTCTAAGGCCTGGTTTTCAAGTGCCAAACGCCCGCGTTGCAACCGGCGCACACTCTCACCGATCATCTCAGGCAAACGCACCTCTCTATCTAAAGAGAGACTATCAAGTGAAGTAAGAAGTTGGCGCACCTGAACACGCTCATAATCAACATTGCTATTACTCGGGTCTTCAACCCACCCAATACCTCGGGTCTCAAGCCATGAACGTAAAACGATCCCTCTAACCTTTAAGAGAGGCCTAATGATCTGCATCCCAAAAAGCTCACGGGTGTCATGCATAGAAGATAGCCCATCAATGCCACTCCCTCTAAGAAGCCGCATCAAAAACGTTTCAGCCTGATCATCAAGTGTGTGAGCTGTTAGCAAATGAGAAATATCAAATTCTTTTAAATGCAGCGCCATAGCCTCATAACGTGCCTGTCTGGCCCGCGCCTGCAAGGAACTTCCTTGGTCCAGCCCTTCAAGCTTAATCGGAACACCAGTAAACCCTAGCTCTTCCGCTGTTTGAATAACCTTTGCAACTTCCTCAGCCGCTTCCGCGCGCACCCCATGATCAACAGTGAGAACCACATCCTTCTCGTCATTGAGCGGATATCTAGAGCGCCAGTCCGAAAAAAGGTGCAACAAAGCCATGCTATCCCCCCCGCCAGAAACGGCCAAACCAATAGCACTTTTCCCTAATAGCTGAGAAAACAAATCATCAATTTTAGAATGAGTAAGCTCCATAAAAGGCAACCTACAATTAGAGATGCCTTAAAAGCAAGAATAAGAATTTAAATAAGGTATCTTAGGAAGAACTACCGACAACGCGCTTTAGTCTGCTCTTGTCCCAACCGGCGTGCTATGTGTCCAGAGAGAGATTTATATTTATCACTCAATTGCGCATAAGTCTGGCACGCAGCCTCAGATTGCCCAAGCCGTTGAAGGGACATTCCTAATTTAAGCAGGTTATCCGGCGCTTTTGCACTCGTTTTATAAGTTTTATATCCCTTTAAAAACTCATGCGCCGCTTTTCTATAATCATTGCGAGCAAAATAAGTTTCACCCAACCAATATTGCGCATTTCCTGAAAGTTCATCTTGCGGGTAGTTTCTCAAAAATGAACGAAATGTCGCTTCAGCTGAAACATAATCACTTGCCATCAAATAATTATAACCAGCATCATAAAGCTTGCGAGATGGAACCCCATTCACCGCAACCCGGCTTTTGGGCACTTGTCCGTCAAGCGGTAGATCAGCACCAGGCATAGGCTGTTCAGATATCACACGTCCATTTGAGAGTTGTTTCTCTGATTGAGTATCAGCACCCCAGCCATCTGTTCTAAATTGTGGCTCACCAGTAACCCGATCAGCAGCGCCTTGATCTAACCTTTGGTCAAGGGGCAAGCGACGGTCAAACCGTTGATTATTAAGAGGCTGATTTTGGCGCACACCTTTTTGAACCAAAGTTTGCAAAGCACCAATCATTGATTTCATTTCAGTAATCTGCGCTTCAAGGCGATCAATCCGGCGTTGAGCAGCATTCAATTCATCACTTTGAGTAGATTTAGCCGTATTGCCTTTTGCATCTTGAGCAAGGGACACAGAATGCCCATTAACACTCAAAAGCGCGCTAACATTCAAAAGAAT
>CAXIDO010000146.1:0-5958 GCA_964022745.1 uncultured Methyloligella sp.
CCCAGGCTTATCCAACTCAGATAAAATGTCAGTCACGGTTGGCACACCAAATTGTTCATCAGCAAAAGACTGCGCATCAAGCCCTTTCAAAAAAGAACTATCACCAATGAGTTGGTCAATAGCCTTCCCCGTTGTCTCGGCAATCTTTTTAACAACTGAATAAGCTTCAGGGTGAACAGCAGATTGGTCCAGTGGGTTCTTGCCCTCGCGAATACGCAAAAAACCTGCCGCTTGTTCAAACGCTTTTGGGCCAAGCCGGGTTACCTTCTTCAACTCTTGACGAGATTTAAAAGCACCATTTTGATTTCTATAGGCAACAATGTTGGCAGCTAACGTTTGGTTTAGTCCTGAAATATGACTAAGCAATTCAGCTGATGCCATATTCAGATCAACACCAACTGAGTTCACACAATCTTCAACAGCAGCATCAAGTGAGCGCTGTAAAGCAGCTTGGTCAACATCATGTTGATATTGTCCAACACCAATGGCTTTAGCTTCAATTTTAACAAGTTCAGCAAGAGGGTCTTGTAAGCGGCGGGCAATCGAAACTGCGCCGCGAATTGATACATCAAGATCCGGAAACTCTTTTGAAGCCAATTCAGAAGCAGAGTAAACCGAAGCACCAGCTTCGGAAACGATGATTTTAACGAGCTTGCGATCAGAGCAGCGCTTAATAAGTTCAGCCGCTAACCGATCGGTCTCTCTAGACGCTGTCCCGTTGCCAATACTGATAATTTCGACATTATGCTTTTGAACTAATGAGATTAATGTTTTAAGAGATCCTTCGATATCATTACGTGGCTCATTTGGGTAAATCGTTGAATAATCTACAAGTTTACCCGTTTTATCAACAACGGCAACTTTAACGCCGGTTCTAAATCCGGGGTCTAAACCAATCGTAGGTCTAGCGCCAGCTGGTGCTGCGAGCATAAGGTTTTTCAGGTTTTGTGAAAAAACACGAATGGCTTCAAGCTCAGCTTTTTCACGCAAGTCTTGTATAAGGTCGCCAGAAATTTTCTTATGCAGTTTACCTTTCCAGGTTTTATGCACGGTATCTTTCAGCCAGTTATTGCGCTCGATTGAGCCACCATTAAATTGAAATTCATTCGCAATTTTTCGTTCACAAGGGTGAACATCAGCCTCATCTTCAATATCAAGCCCGAGAGAAATCACACCTTCGCGTTCAGCTCGCAAAAGGGCAAGGGCCCTGTGAGGCGGAATGTCTTTAAAGCTTTGCTCAAAAGAAAAATAGTCAGCAAACTTTGCCCCTTCTTCTTCCTTGCCTTTTTTTACTTTCGTTTTAACAGAACCGTCCTGGCGCATAGCACCGCGCAAAGAGCCTAAAAGTTCAGCCTTTTCAGTAAGACCCTCGCTGACAATATCAGCCGCACCTTCTAAAACAGCGTCTATGTCAGCAACCCCTTTGTCTGAAGAGATATACTCTTTGGCCATTTTAAAGGGATCTATGTTCGGAGAGTTAACCAACTCAATTGCTAAAGGCTCTAAGCCTGCTTCTCTTGCAATTTGAGCTTTTGTTCTGCGTTTCGGTTTAAAGGGCAGATACAAGTCTTCAAGTTCAGATCGTGTCATCACAGCGTTAATTTTTTTAAGCAACTGATCATCAAGTTTGCCTTGTCCATCAATCGTCTTAACAATGCTGGCACGTCTTTGTTCTAACTCTCTAAGATAAGTGAGACGTTCCTCAATTTTTCTTAATTGATCATCGTCAAGCCCGCCAGTGCGTTCTTTTCTATAGCGTGCGATAAACGGCACGGTTGCACCTTCATCAATTAAGGTGACAGCAACCTCGACCTGCTGAGGGCGAGCATTAATTTCAGAAGCTATAAGCGTCTCGATTTGAGCCATATTCAAAATCTCTTAAAAAGTGAAAATCTATAAAAATGAGTTAAACAAGGAAGTTACGAAAGGGCTTTGCAATAAAGTCTTTACGAAAGGCCTGAGCCCTAATTCCTAATTTGGAGGAACTCATGAAACAAGGTATCCCAGTAAGGGAAGAATCAATATAGCAAAAATACAGACAAACTGAGGAGAAATAAAGAAACATTAACATGTCAGTAAAATAAGCATTATCAATGCATGTATTGTGACCAATCACACATCTCACTCATCTCCTTTTCTCTAGAAGTTTAACCCTCACTTAAAGAATTGTCTTTGGTGAATTTCAAACTTTTAAAGGAGATCAAAATGATCAATACATTAAGCAAAACCATTGTTATCGCTGGCATGAGTGTCGCTCTATTAGGTGGCGTCGCCGAAGCTAAAAATAACAAAAAAGACCGTTTTGGAGATAGAGTTCAAAAAACGGATATTCTAAAGAAAAAGTCCAAAAGGGCTCAGAAAAACCGAGTTGCGAAACAGCAAGTAAAGCGTACCGCCTTAAAGCAAAGAGCAAAGCTTGGTAAGAGAAAAAATAACCTAACAAAGCGCGTAAATATCAAGCGCACAACCAAGGAAAAAGTCAAAAATCAAGGCAATAATACGGTAAAAAGGCTGCAAAAAAGTCCAATGAAAAGAATACGTCCTCTGCCAGATAAGCGCGTGACAACTCCTAAAACCATTGTGCAAACTGACAAGCGAGTGACAACGCCCAAAACTGTTATCACTCAAAAAAATCAGGATCCAACATCTGGTCGATTAAATGCTCGTAAAAATAAAGATGAGTATTTCAAATGTGCTAAATTCAGTACAACTGTTTTAAATGCATGCATAGCAAGTGCAAATAGAAAAGCACAATCAACTAAACCATGTCTTACACATTATCAGGGCAATATTGGTCGCTGTCAGGCTAAGTTTCTTTAAACGGCTTAACACTAAGAAAACAAAAAAGAGGGAGGTGCTAATGACCTCCCTCACATCTGCTTCCAGTTAAAATAAGTAAAAAATGCCTTAACCGGTAAACGCACTAAAGGCAAAGCCTTTGCCGTCTTTCTCTAATTTACCAGCATTTGGAAAACCAAAGTGATAACCTGCAACAACGGCTTTTTCCTCTAAAACACGATTAAACAATTTAACGCGCGCTTCCTGAGCAGCTTTCGGGTCTCCATCAAAAGCAAGATGCCAATTTGGGTTTTTAAGGAAGAGAGCCGGCAAATTAGCTGCATCGCCAGCAATAATCAGTTGTTTATCACCGCTACTAACATGAAAAGCTGTATGGCCAGGAGTGTGACCATAAGAAGGTATTGAACGAACACCTGGTAGCAACTGTTTTTCGCCTTCGTCAAATAGTGTCACATTTTTCCATTTAGGAAAGGTCGCCTGAATACGTAAAGCCAAACCTTGTCGATTTTTGGGGAGTTTGGAAACAAGTGAAGGCTCCGTCCAGAATTTATATTCCTTAGACGGCATCATGATTTCAGCATCTGGAAATATTTGCTCATTTGTACCCTTAGCCATAAGTCCAAAAATATGATCAGGGTGGAAGTGATAGAGAAGAATTGTATCAATAGACTTAGCGTCTACACCGGCAGCTTTTAAATTTTTCATCATCATGCCAGCGTCTGGAGAGAGTTGACCACCCGTCCCACTGTCAACCAAAACCGTTTTCTTACCAACTTTCAAAACCGTTTGAGAAAATTCAATCGGCATAAATTCGGTTGTTAATCCACCCTGCTTAAGCGCAGATTTCATATCATCAAGACTGGCATTGCTTACAAAGTTCGGATCATGAGGCTTCTTCCAAATACCATCATAAAGAGACGTGCAATGCACATCACCAATATCATAATTAACAAATCCTTGTTTTAATTTGGTTTGGGCAAGAGCGTCGGGAATAACTGCCATTGGGCCACAAAGACCAAGAACAGCAGCACCGCTTGCAGAAACAACAAGTTCACGGCGTGAAATATCTGACATTATTGTTTGTCCTTAAAATATTTAAAATTTGAGAGAAATATCTCTTTTTCGTCACCAAATATAAATGATAATTAGGACATTTTTTGCTGTCCTGGTTCAAAGTTTTGTGAGTGGTGATAAGCAGGGCCTATAGACTTAATTCGAGAAAAAAGACTCAAAAACGTAAAAGCGTAAACTAAAGTAGAAAGTTTCTTTTTAACCTCACTGTACTCAGATTAAAAAGAATCATGACAAACTATTAGAGATAGGATTCCAGAGTAATTATTGTCTTTGAATTTATGTTGTAATTGCAAAACTAGGCCTCATTAGGCAGCTCAAATTTAGGCTAAAAATTTAAGCGCCTGCACAAGAAAAAAGCAATACAATTCTTTAGTAGAAAATTTTCAAAATTATAATGAACAAAGAATGGGCAACAAGCTGCCTACTTTGTAAGCATTTGAAAAATAACAAGATTTTTGAATAAAAAACACGGATTCAATTTGCATCTTTATTTTTTTGTCACTATCGTGATGAGCAATATTGGAGACAATTATTAATTTTGTTTTTCTACCGGGGGTAACCGAAAATGAAAATGAATAGTCATTCACTAGGCAAATTAGCGTTTATATCTGCGCTGTTCGCAGCGCCTTTGAGCGCACACGCTGGTGAAGCTCTCTTCGATGCAATTAAAGCAGGTAAGCTTTCAATCGATGAGAGATATAGATATGAATATGTAGACCAGGATGGCATTGCAGAAGAAGCAAATGCATCAACATTAAGAAGCCGGGTTGGATGGAAATCTGGTAGCTTTTATGGCCTAACACTTGGTGTTGAATTTGAAGCTGTAACAAACGTCTTTGGTGATGAGTTTAACAACACTATAAACGGGAAAACTCAATTCCCAGTTGTTGCAGACGTTAAATCTCACGAGCTAAACCAACTTTATATGCAATATGCAGGTCTACCTGGAACAGTTGCAAAAATTGGCCGCCAAGTGATCACTGTTGATAATCATCGTTTTGTTGGACACGTTGGATGGCGCCAAAACAATCAAACATTTGACGCAGGCATGGTGAAAAACACATCAATTCCTGGTCTCACACTTACCTATGGTTACATTGATAAAGTGAACCGTATTTTTGGTAATGATTCACCAAATGGTGATTGGGATAGTGAAAGCCATATTCTACATGCTGGCTATAAAATCAACGGCGTAGGTGTTGTAAAGGGGTATGGATTTTTACTCGACTTTGATGAGGATAGCCCCGCAAATTCAAACGCGTCTTACGGTATCTCTCTTAAAGGTAAAAGAGAATATGCTGGTTACGGTTTGCACTATTATGCAGAATACGCCCACCAGGAAGATTACGGTAGCAACACACTAGAGTATGATGCTGACTATTATCACCTAGCACTAGGCGTTTCTAAATCAGGTCTAAAAACAACCGTTGGTTACGAAGTTCTCGGCGCTGACGATGATTCAGCTGGACGCTTTAGAACACCTCTAGCTACCTTACATAAATTCAATGGCTTTGCTGATAAGTTCTTAGTAACACCAGAAAACGGCCTGGAAGATTTTTATATAGATGTGACATACAAAGTCAAAAACGCACCTGGTCAATTATCAATCTTCAACGGGCTACTTCTTAAAGCTCAATATCATGACTTCAAGTCTGAAGAAGGGTCAATTGATTACGGCACAGAATTTGATTTCTACGCAAAGATGCCTTTAAGAAGAGGTGTATATGTAGAGGCCAAATACGCAAATTATAATGCAGATCAATTTGCGACAGACACTGAGAAATTTATCATGGGTGTCGGTTGGAAATATTAATTTCCAAAATACGAAAACAAAAGAAGTCATAAGACTTTCCTATTTAAACTGCACCTGCTGGGGTTCCCATACCAGTAGGTGCTTTTTTTTGAGAATGTTAAATTTGAGGAAGTTATCTAAAAAGAATGTGTGGGGTTCAATAGGTATGAAACCCAAGCTCTTTTAGCCTAAGCGCTAAGAGCTTTTTCCGCGAGAACACATTTTAAAATCCCATAGCTATAACGCCCTTCAAGCGCCTCATAGCTAGGCTTCAATTGTCCAGTTTCAAATAT
>CAXIDO010000147.1:0-5866 GCA_964022745.1 uncultured Methyloligella sp.
TCTATTCCGTTTGTTATATTTGCTATGTGGATGGTGACACGAAAAATTCATAAAAAATTTGCGGAGCATGATTAAAAAAAGAGGAGCCTTAAGGCTCCTCTTTTGAATTCATATTAAAGAAAAAAGCTTATTTTGCTTCTTCTTTAGCTGGCGCTAATGATTTGAAGTAAGCAATGATTGCATCGCGGTCTTTTTCTTTACGTAGACCACCAAATGCCATTTTTGTGCCTTTTAAGAATTTTCTTGGCTTTTCCAGGAAAGCTGCAAGATTTGCTTCATCCCATACAAGACCTTCGCCAGCCTTTGCTTTTAAAGCATCTGAATATGCATAGCCTTCAGCAGCGCCAAATTTACGACCTACGATACCTACAAGGTGAGGACCAACTTTGTTTTTAGCTTCATCTGGCACATGACATGCTTTGCATTTTTTAAAGACTTTTGAGCCTTTTTTGATTTGCTTAGCTTCGTCAGCGTGAGCTGTTGAAATTGTTCCTGAAACTGAAATCGCTAGAATCGCGGCGCCGAGGAGGGCGGTAAATTTGCTCATGTTTTTTCCCTTACTATAAATTATCCCTCTATTTTATGCTTAAAATAGAGTGCAGCTTATTGGTTGCTTATTTTTATCCTTTTTATTCTATTGTCTGAAGAGGATAAAAATAAGGTGCTGAAGTTATAACTTCCCTTATCTTTGTTTATTTACACTGGTCATGTTCACAATTAAAGAAGAAAATATGGCATGATTTTGGATAAAATTAAAAATCGCTAACTGGATCACACCATTCGCTTTTTACATCTATGGTTTCATTTACTCTTTCCTGGACCTAATTCATTTAAATTCTCTTTCGTTTATTTACTCAAATGACACCACATGCCTATCCCCTCACATTCTTCGAACGTAACTTCTTAATTCACTAAACATTACAACCACTTAACTGACCATAAACTTCCTTCTTCAAACCCATGTATATTCACCTTTTTGCATACATCTGTACGCCTTAGTGTGCGACAGAATATTCGTTAGTATTTGCTTGTATTGTTTGCACCCCCACCTATTAACCTTTATTATTTTTGAGATGGGGAAAGTCTTTAAACATTCTTGATAGACACAGCTGGTGACTTTTTGTCACACACAAACTATCGCTTTAATTTCTTATGCTTCCTCATCTTGAGTGAATAGAAGGTCCTTGATGGGTATATTTAGTAAATTACAGGATAAGATTAAGTCGGCTATCCCACGATCTGTGATCCGAGATCTAACTGAAGTTTTAAAGTCAGATCAAATTGTTTTGGATCAGGCTGGTTTACAAGCTTTTGAAACAGATGCCCTTACAGCTATCCAAGTTCTTCCCTTTGTGGTGGTTATGCCCGAAAGCACAGAGGATGTTGCTGCTATTGCTAAAATCTCTCATAAATATGATGTCCCCATGGTCCCGCGCGGAGCTGGAACGTCTCTTGCTGGCGGTGCAATCCCATTATCAAATGCGATAGTTGTTTGTCTTTCTCGTATGAATAAAATACTCGATATTGACTTGATGAACCGCTCTGCCAAAGTTCAAGCAGGAGTAACAAACCTTGCCATTAGTGCCGCTGTTGATCGGGATGGTTTTTTCTATGCACCCGACCCATCCAGCCAGCTTTCTTGTACAATTGCTGGCAATATAGCCATGAATTCTGGTGGTGCGCATTGTTTGAAATATGGTGTGACAACTCACAATATTCTTGGGGTTAAACTGGTAACCGCCGAGGGGAAAATTCTTGAGTTTGGCGGATCTTTTCTTGACCCGGCTGGTTATGATTTTCTCAGTTTGATTGTTGGCTCTGAAGGCGGACTTGGCATTGTAACTGAAGCTACTGTTATGCTCCGTTCTAAACCTGAAGGAGCGCGCCCTCTTTTACTTGGATTTGAAAGTCATGAGCAAGCTGGTGATTGTGTGGCTGCCATCATTGGCAAAGGCTATTTGCCCGTTGCGATTGAGTTTATGGATAAGCCTGCCATTAAAGCTTGCGAAGAACATGCGCGCGCTGGCTACCCCCTTGATGTTGAGGCTCTTTTAATCATTGAATTTGAAGGAGCTACAGAGGAGGTTGACGCGTCTTTCCAACAAATTTTACGAATTGCCAGTCAATTTAATCCAGTACATAAACGCATAGCGAATACTGATGAAGAAGCTCAGGCCATTTGGCTTGGACGGAAATCTGCGTTTGGTGCTATTGGACGTATCTCTGAATATTTATGTATGGATGGGGTTATTCCTTTATCCAAACTTTATCACGTTCTCTCTAAAATTACGGAAATTTGCAACTCCTATAAATTCCAGGTTTCTAATATTTTCCCTGCTGGAGATGGCAATCTACATCCTCTCATTCTTTATGATGCCAATCGTACGGGAGAATTTCAAAGAGTTGAGAAATGTGGTGCCGAAATTTTGGAGCTTTGTGTTATGGCTGGTGGTTGTATCACCGGTGAACATGGTGTTGGGCTTGAAAAGAGAGACTTGATGACTTTGCAGTTTTCTGAAACCGACTTGATTAATCAGATGCGTGTTAAATTGTTATTTGACCCTAACTGGGTGCTCAATCCAGATAAAGTTTTTCCTTTAGAACTTGCCGAGACTTTCCGACGGAACGAGAGCTCATCATCAGATGAGGAGACTGCTTAACATGCAAGACATGCTAACGCCCCTTGTTGATCGGGATTTGAAAGATATGATCCTTGATGCCAAGGACAAGGGAACTTCCCTTGAGATTTTAGGTCATGGCACAAAACGAATGATTGGGCGATATTCTGAAAAGAATGTCCCTCTTACCATGCGACGTTTTAGTGAAGTTACTCTTTATGAACCAAGTGAGTTGGTTATTTCAGCCAGGGCTGGCACACCCATTGCTGAAGTTGAACGAGAGCTTAAGAGCTATGATCAGCACCTTCCCTTTGAACATCTCGATTTCTCAAAACTATTTGAAACGGAACCTGGCTATGGAACCATTGGGTCATTGTTTGCCACAAATTTTTCTGGATCGCGCCGTCTTTTAAAGGGCAGTGCACGAGATCACCTTATTGGAGTTAAAGCTATTAATGGTCGTGGTGAAAGTTTTTCATCTGGTGGCCGTGTGATGAAAAATGTTGCGGGCTATGACCTCACGAAATTAATGGCCAACAGTTGGGGCACTTTAGCGGTGATGACTGAAGTGACGATTAAACTGTTACCAACACCGCCTTCTGAATGCACGTTGTTTCTCTATGGCCTTGAAGAAGATATTGCGCTTGAGGCGTTACGCTCGGCTATCGCAACACCTTTTGAAATTTCTGGAGCTGTACACTTGAATAAAAATCACGCTTTTTCTTGCCTTGATGGTGTGACTTATGTTCAAGACAAGGCAGTGACTGCCATTCGCCTTGAAAATACACCAAAATCACTTGCCTATCGTAGCGAAAAAATTAGAGAGCTGCTTTCAGCTTTCGGTGAACTCTTCTACATTGATGAACCTGAAAGTAAGTTGTTTTGGCAGAACATGCGCCAACTTGCTTTTCTTGCTAATCGGGAAGATGCAATCTGGCGAGTGTCAACGTCTCCTCATCGGGCGTTTCAATCAGCGCGTCAAATTAAGAAACTTGTTGATAGCCAAATCTCATATGATTGGGGCGGCGGTTTGTTATGGATTTCAACCCGCGGCGTTGCTGATATGGGCAGTAGTGACATTCGTAGAATTATCGCACAGGCTGGCGGCCATGCCACTTTGATTTACCCTGGTGAAGATGCCACACAACCAGTAAGTCCGTTTCATCCTCTTGACCCAGCGCATATGCAACTAACCAAGGGCTTGAAGACGATGTTTGATCCAGCTGGTGTGCTTAACCCAGGCCGCATGTATGACGGGGTTTAATTAATGAAAACTGAATTTACGAAACGCCAGCTTCGCAACTCTGACACGCAGCTTGCTAATGACATCTTACGGCGCTGTGTTCATTGTGGTCTTTGCACTGCGACTTGCTCAAGCTATGTTGTTTTAGGTGATGAGCGTGATAGCCCTCGTGGTCGGATTTATATGATTAAAGAGATGTTGGAAACTGGGGCTGCCCCCGACCAAACCCTCACCACTCATATGGACCGTTGCCTGACATGTCTTTCATGCATGACGACTTGCCCCTCTGGTGTTGACTATATGCATCTTTCTGATTTGGCACGAAAAGAAATTGAAACAAGAGGCCATCGCCCCTTAAAACAAAGATTTATTCGCCGCCTTTTGAGTGAAACTCTTCCCTATCCGAAACGATTATCACTTTCTTTAACGCTTGGTTCTTTAGCACGCCCTTTTCGCTCCCTAATTGCTAAGATGGGATTTAAAGAAATTGTCGCCATGCTAGAACTTTTACCCAAGCGCGCTAAACGTACGGCAGAATTTAAAGGGGGTGGTATCGCGCGACCAAGAGGCCCTCAACTAAAACGTGTTCTCTTAATGACTGGTTGCGCACAAAAGGTCATTCGCCCGGCGATTAATGATGCCAGCATTCGTTTGATGGCACGACAGGGTATTGAAGTTGTGATTTCAAAAGACGCTGGATGTTGCGGTGCTATGGATCAACATCTCGGTCGCGAAAAGGAAGCGATTGACCACGCCATGCGTAACTTCAAAGCCTGGCAAGCTCTTGAAGAAGATGATCCAATTGACGGTATCATCATGAATGCATCTGGCTGTGGTACATCTGTGAAAGATTATGATCACCTCTTATCAAAACAAAAGGGGATTGCAGAGGAAGTTAAAAAATTCACCGATAAGGTTTTTGATATCAGTGAATTTCTCATTGATTATGATTTGAGAACAACTGAGCAATGGACTGATCTTAAAATCGCTGTTCATATGCCTTGTTCAATGATGCATGGACAACGCCTCACCCACCAGCCCTTTGAACTTTTACAAAATGCTGGTTTTACTGTTATGGCATTGGACGAGCCACATATTTGTTGTGGATCGGCTGGTACTTATAATATTTTACAGCCAGAAATCGCCACGTCGCTTGGTACTCGTAAAGCTGAACATATTAAGCGAGTTAAGCCTGATATCGTTGCCACTGGCAATCTTGGTTGTCTTACTCAGATGTCTCATCATTCTGACACACCAGTTGTTCATTTTGTTGAACTTCTCGATTGGGCTTATGGTGGCCCCTGCCCAGAAGGCGTTGAGCATCTTCAGCATCGTGTTGATCGCCTCAAAACGACTGAAACAAGTCACTAGAGCTGTCACTTTGTTTTGAATTCAAAGACATGCACTCGCTTTTTGTTCTGCCGCATAATTATTCCGATGCTCGCTTCGCTCCGGTCGGATGGTGTTCTAATGCCAAAAATTAGGCTTTTTTTATATAATTAGCCACAATTTTGAACTTTTATGTCTTTTTATGCCCTGAATCTGACCACGAATGAACTTCTTGTTAGGATTCTTGTGACTATTGTTAATCTCTTACTAAGTTTTTGGGAGATTTTACCTCATGAGTCGGGCTTTTCGTATTGAACGCTACATAGACCCAAATGATGAACAGTCATTTGAAGAAGATAACAATGATAAGCGTCATAAAGAAATTATGGATGCCTTGAGTGTTCTGCAAAAATCAATTTCACAAGGTGTTAGCCTTAAAGAGGGTGATGCTGCAAATTCTGAAAAAGTGAGCAATTTACTCACTGATGAAGTTGAAGAAAAGCGTGAAGAGTTAAACCAACTCAGACATGAGATGGGCGAAATTTACAAGGCCATTCATGATACAAAAACACAAATCATGACAATTAAAGAAAGCGGTGCTGATGGCCATGAAATGGCTCGTGCTGCTGAAGAATTAAGCTTGATCGTTAAGGGCACAGAAGAAGCGACCAATAAC
>CAXIDO010000148.1:0-5850 GCA_964022745.1 uncultured Methyloligella sp.
CGTCAAATTCTTCAGCAAGGAAAAGACGGAACCGTGCGCTATCAAGCACACCAGCCATACCTACAACTTTTTCAGCTGGAAGGCCGCTTGCCTTTTGCAAAGCCCATACCATTGCATCCAATGGATTGGTAATGCAGATCACGAAAGCGTCTGGTGCATATTTTTTAATGCCCGCGCCAACTTGTTCCATAACTTTTAAATTGATTTCGAGTAGATCATCGCGGCTCATTCCTGGTTTTCTTGGAATGCCTGCAGTTACGATTACAACATCAGCACCTTCAATATCTGCATATTCTGTGGTGCCTTTTAAAGAACTGTCAAAGCCATCAACTGGGGAAGATTGAGCTATATCGAGTGACTTGCCTTTTGGCATGCCTTCTACAATGTCGAACATTACGACATCGCCTAATTCTTTTAAACCGATTAGGTGAGCCAGTGTCCCCCCGATCATACCTGAACCAATGAGGGCAACTTTATTACGCGCCATATTATTTCGCTCCTTTTATAATGTCATTCATTATAATGCCATTTATCTGGAGCTCATTATTCTCTTACAAACTTATGTGCAAGAGTTTTCTCCAAACAAACTTCAACTCGGTATGCGTGTGTGGTTAGCTTGAAACTGGGCGCGGCGCAAGGTCGCAGGCTGGAAAAAAACCTCAGTTCGCGATTTTTTTTACAAGAAAGTCCAATTTCACTCTGATTCCACGTACAATATTACCTCTTTTTGTGAAATCATCACTAAATTACTTACGCGAAATCACTCACTCTCAACAACTATTACGCGTTTTTTTAATTTTTTTTGAGAAATAATATTTTAGATTTTTACGCTTCCAACACTTTTTTTGTTTTCAACTAAATGGGCACCGCGTTGCATTTCTATTAAACGAGAGGCTGTTCTCTCAAATAAAAAGGCATTATCACCCTCTTCATATAGCAGATTCGGCTCGACTTCTGCTGAGGCAACTAGGCGCACCTGACTGTCATAAATTGTATCAATTAATGTGATAAATCTTCGCGCCTGATCCCTTTGTGCAGCCCCTAATTTTGGAATATCTTCGATAAAAATCGTGTGATATTTTTCGACTAAAGTCAAATAATCATCACGACCAATTGGCTTTCCACAAAGGTCATCGAACGTAAATCTTGCGACTCCGTTCAAAGCTTCCGGCACAATTAACGTTCGTCCTTTTACGATAATTTGCGCCTGCTTCCCTTCAGCTTTTCCGGTGATATGCTGCCATAATCTGCATAGATTTTCATCCGCCAATTGATCATTTGGGCTAAAAAAAAGTTTGGAGCCTTCCAGTTCTCTTAAGCGAAAATCAATTGGAGAGACCACTTCATGCGTTATCATTTTACCGTTCAACATTTCAATAAAGGGGAGAAACAACTGCCTGTTTAGCCCGTCTTTATATAAATCCTCGATCAAACAGTTAGATGTAGCAACTAATACAACACCCTCTTTAAACAAAGCATCAAAGAGACGGCCTAAGATCATCGCATCTGCAATGTCAGTTACATAAAACTCATCAAAACAGAGTAATTTAGCGTCTTTTGCGATTTTTTCAGCGACCAAAGGCACAGGATCGCCTTCGTGAGACTGCCTGAATTTATTGATCTGATCATGGACTAAAGCCATAAACTCATTGAAATGAAACCTTTTTTTGGGCTCAAAAGAAACACTTTCAAAAAACAAATCCATCAACATGGTTTTACCACGCCCAACACCACCAAACAGGTATAACCCCTTTGGTGCTGTCTCTGTCGCATCTTTCCTGCCGAAAATGCTTGATAAAATCCCATTTTCTGGCGGCTCAATCTGACTTTGATAATAGTTAAGAAAATCGCTTACCACTCTTGATGCCCCAATTAAGCTGAAATCCGCCTTGCCACATGCGTTTATGAACAAGGGCTAACCAATTGCCTCCTCAGCGTCAAGGGATACCCACTAAAGTAGCCCTATTTTACCTTTTTATGAAGTGTTAGTTGGCTAGTAAATTTTAGCTAAAAGCCATGCAAAAAATGCAGCCCAGGCATGCTGGCATTTCTCACAGATATTGTTGGTATAATCATTGCGAGATCATAATTATAAGTCATGCTCAATTCAAATTTAAGATGAAGCCAAGCACTTCATTTTTACACATGATTTGTAGTTTATTGTTTTCTAATTGGAGGTTCCTATGGGATCTGTCTCATTTAATGGGGGACATTTTCGCAAGCTTTGGAACGTGGAACTTGAAGAATTTCGCGACCATTTATTGCGCCTTAGCTCAGAAAGTCGGCATCTTAGGTTTGGTGCTGAAGTTTCTGATACATTTATAGAAGACTACGCCTCGCATGCGCTTGACAGCAACTGCCGTGTTTGGGGTTTTTTTGGCCCCCGTGGTAATTTACGGGGCACCGGCGAGTTAAAGAGCTTTCCGAACAAACCTGACTGTGCTGAAGCGGCTTTTACTGTTGAAGACCGTTATCGCGGACACGGCATTGGCTCAGAGTTGCTCAGCCGTATTATCCGTTCAGCTCGGAATCGTGATATTCATCATCTTTATCTAAATTGCCTTAGTGAAAACCTTGTGATGCAAAATATTGCTCGTAAGTTTCAAGCTGATTTAACCTTTGATCAAGGCGATGTGGTTTGTGATTTAAAACCTAGTCATGCAACTGCCCTTACTCGTCTTGGCGAAGTTATCGAAGATAGCAGCGGCTTGGTTTATGGTGTGCTTGATTTGCAGCACCGCTGGGTGGATTCTCATCTGCATTGATATCTCTCACGGCTATAATTTATTAGTGGCGCTTTAGGTTGCCCACCAGCAACCGCGCTGCTTTAGCGGCAGGCCCCTCCGAAGTGCGGTGTTTTTTATGCGATCAGCTTATCCGAACTCGCTACGCTCCGTTCGTGCTGTTCTTGTGCACCGGACTACACTAGCGCTTCGCCATGTCCCTCAGCCCGAAGTGGACTGAGCTCCTTCTTCGTTCAGATAATCTTTTATTCTTTCCCTCACGGCTATTCCAAGCGCTGTATAGTGGCACTTCAGTTGCGCACTTTTTTAGTGCTCCTTCGGTTGCCCACCAGCAACCGTCGCGTTTAGTGCTTCTTCGGTTGCCCACCAGCAACCGTCGTGCAACCTTGCTGCCGTCGCTTGCATCTCTGAGTGTCGGTGCTGGGTAGCAGAACAGCATCCGTAAAACGGCCCGTTAAACTGGATCGTTAAACTCTGTTGGAGTGGCCAGAAACTTATCTACTTTGTTGCGTATCATTGTAAACACGTCTTCAAAGTCATCGTAAACTTTTGGATCATCCAATGGAGTTGCAGCTGGATCTGGAAACGGCCAGTGATACACAACAGGGGCACCTGGCCAAACGGGGCAGGTTTCGTTTGCGGCATTATCACAAACCGTAATTACCAAATGCATGTGTGGTGCGTCTTGTGCTTCAAACTCACCCCAGCTTTTTGATCGTGCATCTGTTACAGAAATTCCATGCTTTTCAAGTGTTTCCAAAGCAACAGGGTTTACCACTCCGGTTGGCCTTGAGCCGGCGCTATAAGCTTTCCATTTATCACCAGCGACATGATTGATGTACGCTTCGCTTAAAATTGAACGCGCGCTGTTGCCCGTGCAGAGGATTAAAACATTTTTTTGCTGCGAAGTTTCCATTGGCCTGGCCCTTTATAAATTGAGAAAGTAAGCGTTTATCAAACATAGATTTAGGGAAATCAGATTTGGCTATATGTCATTTTCACTACAGGGATATGACAAGTTTTTTCTCTCACGGCTATTCCAAGCGCTGTCTAGTGGCGTTTTAGATTGCCCACATAGCATTCACTTTTCTTTGCTTCAGATGCCCACATAGCATCCGCATAGCCCACGCTATTTCATTTTTAGGTGGTTGCGCAGGCCGAGAATGAACATGCCTATCATTGAGAGTTGCAAGAATAATTGCAAGAGAGCCAGGAAGGTTACGTTGCTTTTTTCAGCAGCTTTTTGTCCTGCTTCACTAAGACTACCGGTAATGATCTCATCATCATTTTCTAGGCTTGAGAACAATCTGGATTGGTCTTTTGAAACAGCTTTGGGTTTTCGGAAATATTTATGTTCTATCTGTACAAAATTATCCAAGCAACTGTGCGCCCGTCCGACCTTGTCACTATAGCCCTCGCTTAAGAAAAACAGTGCATTGTTTAATGAGATTGTTTTTGCGGCTTCAAAGGTTGTTAAAGTTTGTTCGTTTTGGCATTTACCTGCCATAAAGGCAGGAGAACTTGCTAGATAGATATAGCTAAAGCCATAAAAAACCGCGACCCAGCATATCACTGGTCTTGAAAGTGAGCGGCCAAAATTTGAGCTAATTTCATAAGCTGCGCCAAAACAATATCGTAAAAATCCTGTTGGAAATTCTTTGATCTTATCTTTCATATGGCGCCGTGCTCTTATTTCGCCAGCAAAAAATGCTCGTTCTCTTTGTTGGTCTCCTGCTTCTTTAGCTAAAGTTCGTAGAGAGCGAAAGTTCAATTCATCATCGCGATTTCTACGATAATTTACGGCTTGTTTAATAGAATGTTTGACACGGTTCATCGCCCATTCCGTCCAGACCAAATCGTTAAAGAAGAATTTGCGACGACGGCGAGATTCTTTTTTTGTTGATCTTACGACATTTCGAATGCTTGGGCTGAAACAGCTTTTTTTCGGCGCTGGTAGAACTTCTACATTTGTTATTCGCGGGGTTTGTTCGAAGCTTGCGTCTTTGAAGCTTGGCACCTGGTTGATGAACTTTGCATCCGTTAGAGCAAATGTTTTCGCGGCGGATATAGCTTCAAAATTTGAAGATTTTAAAAACTTGCTGTTCTCAAAGGTTGCAAAGCTTGCAAACTCAGTTTGGTGAAAGCCCGCATAAGCTCTAAAGAGTGCCTCTTGAAACCAGGCTGCTTCATCAAATTTTGCGTTGCTGAACCAAGCTGTTGCATGGAAATCTGCTTTATTGAATAGCGCTATGCCTTTTAGTTTTGCATGATCAAACCGCACGTCACCAGGGAAAATGAAATCTCTGAAATCAATGTTAATCCCATGAACAGGTACTTTTTTCTCGTTTGCGTATTTTTCATCCAATCGGTGTTTGGCTTTGGCTTTGTTTGTACAGCTATCACCGCAGATAAATTCAATATGCGAGAAATCAACAAGGGCGCGGTCTAACCAGGCTTGGGTGACTTCATTTAAGCCTCTGGTATGATAACAATTTTTTTCGAAATCAAATTCTGTGGTGATATCCCACTTGCCCAACTTTATGAGCTTTTGTTTGCGGCGGAGCAGCCGAATAGCCCATATATTCCAGGCTGTTTTGCCCTTCAGGTATAGATATATTGACTTTTGCTGGTTCATTCTCTGCTCGGCCAGAGCATGTCACTTATTATTAAATTATAGAACATGCTCAATCTTTTAGTTGAAGCGTGTCATTTTTTGCTTCAGATGCCCACAAAGCATCCGCAAAACCTAAAACCGGTATCCACTTTTAGGTGACACGCTCTAGTTCATTCGATTTTTTCGAATCACTTCATAATAGCAGATCACAGAGTCGTGAAAGTTAATTTGCATTAACATTCTTAAGAAAAAATATTAATTTTTAGGAGGAGAGGGGCGAGAGAATAAAAACACGCACACACAGATCAAAACTAAGACCTGTATAAGTATGATATAAAGGGGAACATTTAGGAGATGGCTAATTAATAAAGCTGCTCCCATTGATATGGCCGCCATGAATTTGGCTTTGTAGGATATGGCACCGTGGCGCTGCCAATCTTTAATTGGCGGGCTTAATTTAGGATGCGTCATCAACCAATTGTGCAATTTTTC
>CAXIDO010000149.1:0-5828 GCA_964022745.1 uncultured Methyloligella sp.
GGCGTTATTCACTTCCGCAATATTATTATCGTTTATCATCTGGTAATGCCGCTTTTGATGGGAAGCATGGGCCACGTGTTGAAAAATGGCGTGTTGCAGCCGCTGCTTTTAGGATTGTCGCTCCAAAAACCACGCAAGAGCAGATTGAATTTTTTGACCAGATAATTACTAAAGAAATTCCTGAAGGGCGGTATTTAACACAAGCTCAGTTTCTTATTTGGTTGAAGACACTTGAAGATAAGTCAGTTGAATTAGCATCAGGCTGTCGAGGTATCTTGCATTTCAAAAAATAGATTATTCAAATTTGCAGCTATTGACCTAAATGTGATGGATAATTGGCAAATAATTAAAATCTTTACATTGACTAATCCGCTCTTTGGGAAAACTATATAAAAAATATAGTTTTCTTTGGGAGGATAAGGCATGACTAGGATTGATCGTAGGCGGTTTGTGCAATTGGCGGCTTCTGTTGGGGTGTCGGCTGTTGCGGCTGGTGCTCACTCTTCTTTTGCGATTGCTGAGGGCAAGGGGAAGGTGGTTATCATTGGTGGTGGAGCAGGGGGTGCTTCTGTTGCTCATTACCTTAAAAAAAGCGCGCCGCAACTGGATGTTACTTTAATTGAGATCCAGGCTAAATATACGACCTGTTTTTTCTCGAACCTCTATCTTGGTGGGTTCCGCACCTTGGACTCGATCACTCATGATTATGAGGGCTTAAAAAAGCTTGGCATTAAGGTCGTTTCTGAATTAGCCACTGGTGTTGATACGGCTAAAAAACAAGTTACGCTGAAGACAGGTGACAAGATCTCTTATGATAAACTTGTTTTATCACCTGGGATTGATTTTAAATATGATGCGATTGAGGGGTATTCTGCGGAAGCTGCTAAGACTATGCCTCATGCCTGGAAAGCTGGCGTTCAGACGCAGATTTTAAAAACGCAATTAAAAGAGATGAAAGCTGGTGGAACAGTTGTTATGGCGGCACCGCCAAATCCGTTTCGCTGCCCACCTGGGCCTTATGAACGGGCTTCGATGATTGCGCATTATTTGCAGAAACATAAGCCAGGGTCGAAATTGATGATTTTTGACCCGAAAGAAAAATTCTCAAAGATGGCTTTGTTTCAAGAAGGCTGGCTTGATTATTATCAAGATATTATTGAGTGGGTTTCACCTGAGTTTACTGATGGCGGTGTCAAAAAGGTTGATGTATCTGCCATGACGGTGACCACCGGTGATGGGGAGGTGACAAAGGCTGATGTTGCGAACATTATTCCAGCGCAAAAGGCAGGCAAGATTGCGCATATTGCTGGTTGTGCCAAAGGGGACTGGTGTCCGATTAATCCAAAGGATTTTTCTTCTGCTCTTCAAAAGGATGTTTATGTGATTGGTGATTCTTCGATTGCTAAAACGATGCCAAAGTCTGCCTTTTCGGCGAACAGTCAGGCCCGTGTTGTGGCCAACGCCATTCAGGCTGAGCTTGTTGGCAAGAGAAAGTTTCCAGCGCGTTATAGAAACACATGTTGGTCGATGATTTCGGTTGATAATAGCGTTAAGGTTGGAGCGAATTACACCCCTGGACCTGAGAACCTTGTTACTAAAGATAAATTTATTTCCAGAACAGGTGAGACAGATGAATTACGCAAAAAGACATTTAACGAGTCTTTGAGTTGGTATGACAGCATCACGAATGAGATGTTTGTGAAATCATAAGGGGCCTATGTAGGTGATACTATTGCTTTTGGCAGGTTTTCTCGGTTTTTTTTAAGGAATGAAAATACAAGGCCAATGCTTTCATTTGCTCATCATCTAATGATTTAGCAACCGAAATCATAGTCTCATTTTTTAAAGTTCCATCTTTGTAAGACTTCAAAACTTTTATGAAGCTCTCTGGTTCTATTCCGACTATGGATGGAATGCCTTTAGTCTTGGAGTTTTTTTTATGGCAGGTGCTGCACTCTTTGCTGAGATATTCTCCATATTCCAATAGTTCATTTGCTTTTAAAGGGGAGATTGATGTGGTTGTCAGTAGTAGTACCGTTCCCCAAGTGAGACAAATTTTTCGAACCATTGGCTTTCTTTCTTTTCAAATAAACATCGGTCATAGATAAGCAAGTCAGTGTTATTATCTATTATGATTTTTAAATTATGAAAGATCAACTCTAACGCTTTAAAACGCTTAAAGCGTTAGAGTTGAATAAGGCTGGGGACGGGCCTTTGAAAACTTGTTTAGGTTTTTCTCATAGCTTTAAGAGCTCCAAAGGATTGGAGAAACATCTGAGCGGGCGTTGAGGCAAAGAAGTAGCCGTGTTTCTTGTTTCTCTTTAATTGGGGGAGATCTGTGGACGATGCCTCTGCCGCATGTGTTATTTGAGCCTTTGAAGATTGCTACGTTTTGCTCATCAATCTTTTTAATGGGGCCACTATAATCCGTTTGTTCATTGAGAGCTTGTTCAGCATTTTCTGGAGAGACATATTGTGTGCCTTCACCTTTATATGTTGTGACCAGTCTGTAGTCCACGCGATCAAGATGGAATTTCCAGCATGCATCATTTTGAATAACGTCCAGGCGAATGTCGATTTTCTTACAGTCAGTGATATCTGCGTATTTTTGTGCAAGCTGAACAATGTCGTTTGCGAGCCACTGCTGTTCATTTTGATCGTTGTGTTTATTCTTTAAAAAGAAGGTTTTGATCGCTTCGCGTATATTTTGCCTGTCTGCAAGCACACGGCCGGAGGGAAGTTGTTCTGGCTGTTGCTCTGCAAACCATTTTTGTAAAGACTTAGGGGTTTTTCTCTCCCATATAACAAGGCTAAACATTGGTTCGCTGATGTTTGCTAAACCGTTTATTGTCTCTGTTGTGAGAGTTAAATCTCTAGGAGTTGTTAGCTCCTGGGGCGGTGGTGCTTTGTCTTCTACTTGTTCTTGTGCTGTTTGTTTCATGTGTCACCTTCTTGCTTCCAATTTGGGAATGGGTCTTTTAGATCGGTCCAGCCTTCTATGTCCATCTGACCTTCTATTTTCTCTTCGACCAAACAGTTATCTAATTTTAAGCGGAGTTCTGCTTCATTCATGCCTGAGCCAATGAAGACGATTTCTTGGCGGCGGTCTCCATACGTGTCGTCCCAATTTTTTTCTAATATCTTTTCCCATTCAGCGTGTTGAGGCCATTGGTTTTTAGGAACGGAAACCCACCAAACTCCGAGGCCTTCTGTGCGAACAAGTGGGCCAGCTTGGCTTAATTCGCCCACCCATTGTGGGCGTGTTGCCAACCAGAAATGTCCTTTGGAGCGAATGACACCGGGCCAGGAAGAATTGATGAATTTATGAAATTTTTCTGGATCGAAGGGGCGGCGGGCACGGTATACAAAACTTCCGATGCCGTACTCTTCTGTTTCTGGGGTATGGTCTTCAAACTCATAAAGTTCTTTATACCAGAGTGGGTGTTTGTGTGCTGTTTCATAGTCGAATAGCCCTGTGTCAATGACTTGGTTTAAATTGACTTTAGCCATGGAGGTTTCAATCAGTTTTGCTTCTGGGTTGAGTGAACGGATAACAGTTCGAGCTGTTTCTAACTGTTCGGGTGTTGCTAACTCGATTTTGTTTAGTATGATAACGTTTGCAAATTCGATTTGATCCACTAACAAGTCGACAAGTGTTCTTTCGTCTTCGTCTCCAAGATATTCTCCGCGATCTTTTAAGAGATCTGTTGAACTGTAATCTGCAAGGAGATTGATGGCATCGACCACTGTTACCATGGTGTCTAGTTCTGCTACATCACTTAAACTTGCATCATTTTCATCTCTGAATTCAAATGTGGCTGCGACGGGGAGCGGTTCTGAAATACCGGTTGACTCAATCAAGAGATGGTCAAAACGTCCTTCTTCCGAGAGCCTTCTTACTTCTTGTAGAAGATCATCTCTTAGGGTGCAGCAGATACAACCATTGCTCATTTCAACGAGCTTTTCATCCGTGCGGGAAAGGTCCGCACCGCCTTCTTTTACTAAGTCAGCGTCAATGTTGACTTCGCTCATATCATTGACAATGACAGCGACTTTCAATCCCTCACGGTTATTAAGAACGTGGTTTAAGAGGGTTGTTTTGCCTGCTCCCAGAAAGCCAGATAAGACTGTGACAGGGAGTTTCTTTTGAAGTTGTTGTTCCATGAGCCTCAAGAGTTTTTAAAAATAGATTTATGCTTCTTCACTTATTTGAAAGGGGTCGATAGCAAATGAAGTGACTAGCTTTTGTTATGTTATAACATAACATATTTTCTTTGCAATATTTAAAAAATATCGGAATTAATTAGAACTACGGATTGATCTGGCCGATTGAAATTTGAGCCAGAAAAGTTAGATGAGAATGGTTTTGGGATAGATTTTTACTGAAAGAATTTTATGTGAATAAAATTAAATGGGGCGAAGCTAGCTTAAGGATCTTTAACCGAAACTTCTACCTTTCAATCATCGCCATTCAATGGAGAAGTGAGGCTTAAGGTCTTTTTATCATTACATATTTGTAATCTACATGAATAGTTTCTAAATGCGTAATTCATGCTCCCTAAATGTGAGTTGGGCTTTTATATGACCATAAGCAACACACAAATTAGGGACTAAACAAATGCAAATATTTTCAAAATTAACAAACCGAAATTTCTTCAAACGCGCTCTACTACCAATGATAGCTCTTTTTATGTCGCTTGGCGTTTTGGGCACCGTGTCTGTGACAGAAGCATCAGCTGCATCTTCTTATCAACAAGGACTGAAAGCTGGTAAAAAAACTGGCTATAGCCATGGCTATAATGATGGGTACAAATATGGCTATAAACGTGGTTATAGAGACGAGTTGAAACGACCACGAAATAGCTTTTCAACTTCTCAAAATCGAAGCAGTTTTGACTGGGCAGCTTATGTTAGAGGATATAAGGCTGGATATAGAATTGGATATGAAAATGGTTATCCGGTTGGAAAAAGTGAAGGTCGTTCAGACGGTCGAGATCAGGCGAAAGATTTCAAGGAAGAATTAAGAGATCTAATGCGAGAAAGATGCCGTGGTGGTTATTGCGAATAAACCATCAGTTTTTACGAACCTGATTACTCTTGCCAAGATGTTATCAGGTTCGTGTCTTGAATAAATCTTAGAGCAAACATTATGATTTTTAAATCATGAAACCAGTTTGCTCTAAGATGGCATTTTAATTTTTTAGATAAGTTTCTAGAACATTTCACTTTTTATGAATTCAATGAAATGCTCTGTTTTTTGTTTTAGCGGGTTGTTTTTCGTAAAACCAGTAACTGTTCTTTGAGCTTCAGATGCCCAGATAGCATCCGATATTATGCAACACGCTCTAGCTCTTCAATTGATACCCTGACTTGAAAATCCAGTAAATCACTCCGATGGCGGCGCTTAAGAAGAGCACGACGGCGAGGAGACTCATACCAACATTGACGTCTGAAATTTCATAAAAGCTCCAGCGGAAGCCACTGATGAGATAAACAACCGGGTTAAACAGTGTCACCGTTTGCCAAAAAGGTGGCAGCATGTTGATTGAGTAAAATGTGCCTCCTAAGAATGCTAGCGGTGTGATGACAAGTAGCGGGATAATTTGTAATTTCTCAAAACCGTCTGCCCAGATGCCTATTATGAAGCCTAGCATGGCAAAGGTGAGGGAGGTGAGCACCAGGAAGAGTAGCATGAGGAATGGATGTGTGATGTCTAAGGGCACAAACGGGTGAGCAGTCGCTAAGATGATAAGCCCTAAGATGACTGACTTGGTGGCGGCTGCCCCGACATAGCCGACCAGAATGGCCCGGTCTGCGCGCGCCTGCAA
>CAXIDO010000150.1:0-5824 GCA_964022745.1 uncultured Methyloligella sp.
TAGATAAAATTTGAACTGTTATTCTAAGCCTTTCTCAAATGAATTCTGGTTTACTGATACTCGAGTGTATTGTTTTAGGTAGTTGCTTCGTGCCGGTTGCTAGTAGGCAAACTAAAGGCACATAAAAAATGCCGGTTGCTAGTAGGCAAACTAAAGGCACATAACAAATGACGGTTGCTAGCGGGCCGGTTTCTGGTGGGAAACCTGAAGGCCCACTAAAAAAGCCAACTGACGGAGCACTAAAAAGCAATAAACTTTCATGCGGCAGTTAATCAAAATTGAGTTCATTCGTGCAAAATAAAACTCCAAATTTATCCAATAGAGATGTTTTAAACCAAGCTATAGCTGATGAGGCTGTAGGCCAATTTATAACAGTTTCTAATGATGAGATGAACAAAGGGGTTCAGCAAGATTTTCAATTTGATAAAGAAAGTTTTGAGGCGTGTGGTGCTACAGGCATAAAATCTAAAGCTTCTAATCCCTCTCAATCGGAGAGTATTTCACCTCTGTTAACGCAAGCTAAAACACAAATCAAACAAGCTCAGACGACAAAAGCGGGACAAAAATTGTTTAAAGGCGAAACAGCTAAGAAACTAATAGCAACCGGCGCGCTTCTTTCGCTTGCGTGTTCAGTTCTAACGTTTTTATTGTCCATAATTTTACTAGCCAGCACCGTCAATCCTTTTTGGGCTGGTTTATCACTCTTCTCAATTCTAATGATGATGGGAACCAGTTGGAGTGCTTATTATTTAACCTCAGCAAATTCTAAAAACATTTCAGCGGATAACTTGGTTGATGAATTAAACGAGCAAGTTGAACATTTCAGTGATGTGCAGTGGGAATTAAGAGATAGTGAAAGTCGTTACAGGGATTTGCTCGATTGCCAAAATGATATCATTATTCGAAAAGATATTCATGGTGTACTCACCTTTACAAATAGCGCGTTTAGTCGGCAATTTGGAAACCTCTTGCCGTCAGAGGGTGAGCAAACATTTAATCCAACAATCATTGCCGGTGACGAAACCCCTTCAGTTAATTTTGAAGTCGGCCAGGGCCGCAGAAATTACACGCAGCGCATCTCAACTTCTTTGGGGTTAAGGTGGTTTGAATGGGAAGAGTTTGCCATTCGTGATAATGCTTTAAATATTATTGAAATCCAGTCCATAGGCCGCGATATCACAGATCAAAAACAAGCGGAAGATGAATTGCAAGAAGCACGCGATCAAGCTCTGCGAGCAAATTCTGCCAAGGGGCAATTTCTGGCAACCATGAGCCACGAAATCAGAACCCCAATGAACGGTATTTTAGGTATGACCGGTCTGATGATGGATACTCAGTTGTCAGCTGAGCAAAAAACATATGCCAGAGCCATTAATTGCTCAGCAAAAAGCCTTCTTTCTCTCATAGATCAAATTCTTGATTTCTCAAAAATTGAAGCCGGTAAATTAGAGCTTGAAGAGCAACCGATTGATTTGCGGGATATTTCTCAGTCAGTTGTTGAGCTATTGGCCCCACGCGCTCATGATAAAAAATTACAATTGGCCTGGTTTATTGACCCAACAATTCAGGAAACACTGATAGGTGATGAGGTGAGACTACGCCAAATTTTAACAAACCTGATTGGTAATGCAATAAAGTTTACACAAACCGGTGGTATTACAGTTGAAATTCTGGATGCTGATAAAAAAGATAAATGTGATCAGTTTTTCAATAAGCCAAGTTCAGCCTCAACACAAAAAATAAGAATTAATGTAAAAGACACAGGTATAGGTTTAACCAAAGCAGCACAGAAAAAAGTCTTTGGAGATTTTGAGCAAGCGGACAGTTCACATGCGCGCCGTTTTGGAGGCACTGGTCTTGGACTGGCCATCACCAAGCGCATCATAGAAAAAATGAACGGTTCTATTCATATTACATCTCAGCAAGTTGAAGGGTGTCAAAATCCTGGGGCTGAATTTCATATTGAAATTGATTTGAAACGAAGTGAGAATTCAAGTCACCTTTATCAATTCTATCAATTGCCAGAAGATCCGCACAACGTCTTACTCGTTGGTGAGTTGGATCTTGAAATGAAGACAATCATCAAAACACTAAAAGCCGCTGGGCTTTCCGCTGAATATTGTCAATCCAAAAACGCGCTACAGAAAATTACAAGTGCAGGCAAGTCAGGGCATCCCTTTGATACACTCATTTTAGATACTAAAACTGCCAATACAATTTACAATAAACTAGCAAAAGAGTTTAACGCACAGCTGAAAGAACAGGCCAAAGCCATACAACCAAAAATCATCGTAATTATGGATGTATCTGAGCGAGGTGGTTTCTCTGTTCTGCAAGAACAAGGCGTCAATGCGTATTTAACAAGACCAGTTCGTCCAATCTCTCTTTTTGCGAGAATGAATGCTGATTATTCTATTAAGAGGGCAAAAAGGAAGTCAGAGCACAATGCAAATAATGAATGCCCTGAAAGAATAAATAAAAAACATAAAACAACAATTCTATTGGCTGAAGATAATGAAATAAACGCGCTGCTGGCCAGAACAGTATTGTCAAAGCTTGGGGTTGAAGTCGTGCATGTGAAAAACGGTGAAGCTGCCTTGGAACTTGTGAAAGACTACAATGAGGCATCCAGATCTATCGATTATATTTTGATGGATATCCACATGCCTGAGATGGATGGCTTTGCAGCAACCAAAGCTGTGCGTAGCTATTTGGAAAAGAATGAAAATACGATTTCTAAAACTGTTCCTATCATTGCGCTAACGGCCAATGCATTCCCAGAGGATCGCGAGAAATGTATGAAAGCCGGTATGGATGATCATCTTGCCAAACCATTTGAACAAGAGCAGTTAAAAGAGCTTTTGCTGAAATGGCAGGCCCCGCTAGAAGCTAACTATCAAGAGCAAGCCTCAGCTTGATAAAAGGAAAAACTTTGAGTTTAAAGACCCGCTTGTTTAGAGATCACTTAAGGGGCTTGTCATCATCATCAAGAATGCGATGCGCCGATCCTTCTAAATCTTCGAATTGATTGGTTTTTAAAGCCCAAAGAAAACCAAGAAGCCCCAAAAATCCAAGTCCAAGGGCTATAGGTATAAGAAATAATAAATTGCTCATCACACCTCCGAGAGGGGTTTATCTTCCTGCCATTGATAAGAAGAAGCTAGAAGGTGCAATCGTAGCGCATTTAAAGTCACAATCATAGATGAAAGAGACATGGCAATCGCAGCAACAATTGGTGTCGCGAAACCAAACACAGCAATTGGTACGGCAATCAAGTTGTAAACAATAGCAAGAGCAAAATTTTGATATATGAGCGCCCTGGAACTTTTCGCAAGCTGAAACAAACCTATAATTGATTTCAAACTATCATTCATCAAGACAAAATTAGCCGTTACCTGAGCTACATCACTCGCACTTGAAGGTGAGAGCGAGGTAAAGGCAGCTTTTAAAGAAGGACCATCATTTATTCCATCTCCAACCATAAGAACTTTAGAACCATTTTGACCAAGCTCTTCAATATAACTGCATTTCTCATCTGGTTTCATTTCAGCTTTGAAATGGTCTATGTTCAGTAATTGGGCCATGCGCTCTACAGCCTCTTGTCTGTCTCCAGATAAGAGTTGCACATCTAGATTTTGCGCCTTTAAAGTACGAATTAATCCCATAACGCCAGGCCGCAACTCATCCTCGAATGTAAAGAGAGCAACAATAGGTTTTTTTCCTGGCTGGCTGAAGGAAGCCCAGAGCATCAAATCAACCTGGTCATATGTTTCATAAGTTTTATCAATCTTGCACCACTCGAAAGACCCAAGACGTAACTCACCATCTTGATAAGTAGCTCTAAGACCTAAGCCTGGATGCTCCTCAATATCTAAAAGCACATCTGATGGCTCTTTACTTTCTCTTAAATCAGAATTTTTATATGTATTCGCTAAAGCCTTAGAAAGAGGGTGCAGACTGTTTTTTGCAAGCTGAGAAGCTATCGGAAGTAGGTGAGCAGCTTCAAAATATTGTCCGGAAAGGTTGAGCTTGGACAAAGTGAGGGTGCCTGTTTTATCAAAGACAACCGTATCAACTTCGCTTAATTTCTCAAGCGCAGCTCCATCCTTCATTAAGAGGCCATGTTTATGCGCGATTGAACCTGCCACCACTTGCACCACAGGAACAGCAAGGCCAAGAGCACAAGGGCAGGTAATAATAAGAACAGAAATAGCCGTATAAAGAGAATCTTGCCAAGCCATCCCGTGTAGCATCCATCCGGCAAATGTGAACAGTGCAATCAAATGCACAAGTGGCGCATAAACAGACGCAGCTCTATCAACTAACTTTCTGTAGCGCGGCGCTCTTTCATTTGCTTGCTCCATTAAACGAATGATTTCAGATAGGAGTGTTGTCTCCCCAACAGCAGTTGTCTGAATTTCTAAGGGACCAGATAAGTTAACAAGTCCAGAAAAAACCTCGTCTCCGGCTTGAGCCTTGCGGGGAACAGCTTCACCATTAACCAGAGACCAATCAATATCACTTTTGCCTATGAGAATTTCACCATCAACAGGAATGGTCTCTCCAGGCAAAACCAAAACGCGCATTCCAATTTCGATGTCCGAAATCGGGAGGGTTCTTTGTTTTCCGTCATCATCTATAATTTGTGCAACCGTGCTTTTAAAAGCAAGCAGTTGGCGCACACCTGAAAAAGCTTGCTCTCGCATGAGCCGATCAAGCGTGCGACCAATTAAAAGAAAGAATAAGAGAGTAAGGGCCGCATCAAAAAAAGCATGTTCCCCGTGCCCGGCCGTTTCAAACAAACTAAGTCCAGTAGCTAAAATTACGGCGAGTGAAATCGGAACATCCATGTTCAGATGGCCCGCCCTTAACGCAGTCCAAGCAGAACTGAAAAATGGCCGACCAGCAAAAGCAATGGCTGGAATTGCAATCAAAGCTGAAAGCCAGTGAAATAAATCTCGTGTCGCACCAGTAGCACCTGACCAAACAGAGACAGAAAGAAGCATCACGTTGGCTGCAGCAAATCCTGCAACACCAAGGCACCAAAGAAGGCGCCGCATTTCAACACTCTCAGCCTTAACTAAATCATTATCATTGAGAAGAGGGGAGGCTTTAAATCCAAGTGCTGTTAAGTCATCAAAGAGTTTATTTGCGTCTGTTTCGCCTTCAAGCCATTCAAAATGAACAAGTTTTTGGCTTAAATTAACACGAACTTTCTGCAGTTTCTGATCTTCAGAAAAAGTGCGTTCAATCTTTGACATGCATCCAGCGCAATTCATATTGGCCACAATTAGGTCAAGTGCAACAACACCATTTTCCAGCTTAGTCTGAAAAAATGAAAGGTCTTTCTTTGAGGTTGACTCTTTCGGAAGCTCATAGCTTTGAGGTTCAGAAGTGACCTCTAAAGTGTTCAAACTAATTTTATGATCTGTAATGAGTGCCATAACAATGTCCTGGTTGCAGGGAGGGCTTCCTATTGAATAGGTGCCAACTTAGTCGGTAGTTTAGGAGCCAAAAATCTGTAGGTTTGTTTAAATATTTGAGGCTGGTCTTTAGAACAAAGGGCTTGCACCTCTAAATTCCAACGCCCCGGTTGAAGTTGGTTGTGAGCAATATATTGCCCGCTGCCTAGTTGAGATCCTGCATCGGAATATTTGAACATAAGTCTCTGATTATCATTCTCATGAACAGGGCGGTTCAAGAGACCTGTTACATCACAGTTTGTTAAAGTCTTGGAGTTTTTCACCAATGTTAAAGTGAAAATTCCATTTTCATATGCGAGAGAGCTCTGCCATCCAGCAGCGACTAGCTTTTCATGTGCCTG